>DQVA01000296.1 GCA_015661965.1 Candidatus Bipolaricaulota bacterium | reverse complement strand
CGTGGTGGCGTGGTCGCTGGCGTTGATCTGGATCGTCCCCTTCTTCGGGCTGGTGATGACCTCGATCCGCCCGCTAGGAGAGGTGATCTACGGCTGGTGGAGGTTCGAGGAGTTCAACCCCACGTTCAAGAACTTCATCGGGGCGTGGAACCACCCCACCGCCCCCCTGGCGGGGGGGATGCGCAATTCTCTAATGGTGGCTGTCCCCGCTACCTTCGCGCCCATCCTCATCGCCTCGATCGCGGCCTACGGGCTCACCAGGTTCCGCTTCCCGCTGAAGAACTACCTGTTCGTGACCATCGTGGCCCTGATGACCCTCCCCATCCAGATGATCGCCATCCCCATCTTCAAGCTGATGAAGGACCTTGGGCTCCTTGACACCTATCTCGGCCTCATAATCGTCCACTCCGCCTGGGGGATCCCTTGGATCCTGTTTTTTATGAGGAATTACTTTTCCACCCTGCCGATCGAGGTCGAGGAATCGGCCCGGGTAGACGGGGCCTCGGACCTCACCATATTCCTGAGGATAGTCCTCCCGATGTGCATCCCGGCCTTGGTATCGGCCGCGGTGTTGCAATTCATGTGGGTGTGGAGTGATTTCTTCCTCGCCCTAATCCTTGTATATTCCCCTGACAAGCTCCTGGCCACCCAGCGGATCCCCTTGATGAGGGGGGTGTATCACGTGGACTGGGGGGTTCTTTCGGCCGGGGCCGTGTTGGTGATGATCGTGCCGGTCATGGTGTTCGCCTTTCTCCAGCGCTACTACATCAAAGGCATGGTCGGCTGGACGTTGAAGTGAGGAGGCTCCAATGCTTGATCGATACACCAGGATCCTTGTGACCGGGGGGGCGGGCTTCATCGGCCGGCACCTCGTCGCTGCCCTGCTGGAGCTGGACAAACAGGTCGTTGTGTTGGACAGCCGGCCCACCGGACTGGACCAGGTCCTACCTGGCGGGACGCTGGTAGGGGCCGATGTCAGGGATGCCAAAAAAGTCGTCCAGGCGGCCGAAGGTGCGGAGTTGATCTTTCACCTTGCCGCCAACGCCAACGGCACCCGCTCCGTTTTAGACCCCAGATTCGACTTTGAGACCAACGCCCTGGGCACCTTCAACGTCCTTGAGGCTGCCCGGTCTGCGGGGGTGCAAAGGCTCGTCTACGTGTCCTCGGCCTCGGTCTACGGCAAACCAAAGGGGTTTCCCATCGATGAGGAGCACCCTACACGGCCGTTTGTACCCTATGGGGCCTCGAAGCTGTCGGGGGAGCTGTGCTGCCTCGCATTCTTTGAGGCCTACGGGCTCCCGGTGGTCATCGCCAGGCCCTTTTGCGTCTACGGCCCAGGGGAGAACCCGCACACCTCTTTGGTTGAGGTGTCCCGGTATCTCCGCTGGCACCTCAACCGAAGGCCGATCCAGGTGGTCGGCGATTTGGATCGCAAGACGCGGGATTTCGTATACGTAAGCGACGTGGTACAGGCGTTGCTCCTGATTGCGGACCGAGCCCCCGCGGGGGAGGTCTTCAATGTAGGCTCCGGCCAGGAGACATCCATGCGGGAACTGATTGAGATCATCGAGGCCGTCACCGGTCGGAGGGCCCTCATCCGGGAAATCAAGGGCGTCACCGATGACAGTTACCGTTTGGTGGCGGATATCACACACCTCAGGGGGTTGGGGTATGTGCCCAAGGTGCCACTGGAGGAGGGGGTGCGGCGGCTGGCCGGGGAGCTGGGAGAGTACCCGGCTCTGCCGAGCGGGGTGACCATCTTCAGGAAAGGGCAGCGGGCTGAGGAAGCGGTGTGAGGAATAGACCAGCGTAAGGGTCGTGCTACCAGGCGCTCGCCCCCAAACCCGGACAAGCAGGGTTTGCGGAATGGTGCTATGGGCTCGACAATAGCCGGCCATGGGGGCCGGGGACGGTCCATGGGAAAGAGTGCAACCACCACTGGGGTACATGTTTTTTCCCGGCGTTTTCCGGACCCCCGATGATGCAGTCGTAATCAAAGGAGGGGCGAGGTGAGAGAGCAGGACTTGAAAAGGTACATATCGGTAGTAGACAGGGAGATCCTCGAACAACTTGCCGACAAGGCCAAGGCCCTGGCAGGCCTCAGGGCGCTGCACGTGAACTCCACCTATCACGGGGGCGGGGTGGCCGGGATGCTGCACTCCTTGGTTCCGCTCATGAACGACGTGGGAGTCGACGCTGACTGGAGCCTCCTTTACGGTGACCCCGCTTTGTTTCAGGTCACCAAGAAGCTCCACAACGCCCTTCAGGGGGAGCGGGTTGTGCTCTCCCCTGAGGAGGTCGAAAGATACCTCACCGTAAACGAGGACTTTGCCCTCTACGGGCCGCTTTTTCACGACGTAGTGATCGTTCATGACCCCCAGCCCTTGCCCATGATTCGTTACCGACGTAAGGAAGGTCCCTGGATATGGCGGTGTCACATCGATCTCTCCGCACCGGACGAGAGCGTGTGGGAGATGCTCAAGCCCTTCATCCTACGCTACGACGCGGTGGTCGTGTCCTCAGAGGCCTTCCGCAAGGCTGACCTGCCGGTGAAAACGTTCATCGTCCCCCCGGCCATCGATCCTTTCTCCCCCATCAACCGGGAGCTCACGGAGGGGGAAATGGCGGCCAAGCTGTCCCAATACGGGATCCCACATGATAAGCCCATCCTGTTGCAGGTGTCCCGGTTCGACAAGTGGAAGGACCCACTGGGGGTGCTGGAGGTATATCGTCGGGTGAAGGGGCAGGTGGACTGCCAGTTGGTCATGCTGGGCAACATGGCGGCCGACGATCCCGAGGGGCCGGAGATATTCAAGG
>DQVA01000184.1 GCA_015661965.1 Candidatus Bipolaricaulota bacterium | reverse complement strand
GCTCCATGCCCTTGATGTGGATGGCGAACTCCCCACCCTTGCCCAACCGCTCGCTGGCCGCTTTAGACCCGTCAGTGAGGAGCTCCCCCACCTTGCCCTCGCGCCTGCCCATGCGCTCGAGCACCGCCAGGAAGGCGTCTTCATCGCCAAACGCAAGCTGGATCCCGTCCAGGTCTTCCGGCTTAAGGAGGCCCCGCTCGGCCGCCTCCATGGCCCAGGCCACGGTGACCCCGGCGGAGATGGTGTCAAGCCCCAGCAGATCACAGAGCTCGTTGGCCTTGGCCACTGCCTCGATGGAGGAGATCTCAGGGCAGCCGCCCAGGGAGTACAGGGTCTCGTACTCGGGCCCATCTACCTCTGTACCAGCATATTTACCCTCTTTAATTACAAAGAGCTTGCCGCAGGGTTTGGTGCAGCCGGGGCAGGCCACGTTCCTGGCGGAGTACTTGGGGGCCCAGTAGTAGGGATCGAGCTCGATCTTCCCCTCTCCGGCCCGTTCGTAGGCGGACTTGAAGTAGCCCCACTGCCAGTTGCGGGACGGGAAGGTGCCGGATTCGCGGTTCATCCAGTCCAGGAATTCTCCTGATCCGTAGCCCATATCGGCCTTGGTGGCCGGGTGCTCTCGGATGACCTCGTTCCACTTTTTCGCCAGTTCTTTGACCCTCTCCGGGTCGGCCGAGGGCACCGGGCCGCTCCCCTTGACCAGGATGGCCTTCAGCTTTTTGGCGCCGAGCACGGCGCCGCCCCCGCCCCGGCCGGCCTGACGGCCGTCGCAGTCGATGATGGAGATCTTGGACAGCTTTTCCCCGGCGGGGCCGATCACCGCCGTGCGCCAGCCCTCCCCGAATTTCTCGCGGATGGCGGCGCGAGCCGCGCGGGTGTCCAGGCCCCATAGCTCTGGCACCTCCTCCAGGCGCGCTGTCCCGTCCTCGATCAAAAGCGCCAATGGCCTTTCGCTGGCCCCGGTGATGAGGACCGCGTCGAAGCCGGCCTTCCGCAGGGAGACCCCCAGCCAGGCCCCGGCCACCGAGCGGCAGAACGTCCCGGTGAGGGGGGAGCGGAAGGCGAACGCGGTCTTGGAGGCGGTGGGGATCCCGGTGCCGGTGAGGAGCCCCGGGGCGATGGCCAGGGCGTTCCCCGGCCCCAGGGGATCAGCCCCCTTGGGGATAGCCTCGTAGGCCAGCGCCGCCGCCAGGCCCCAGCCCCCCAGGAACAGCCGTTGAGTCCCCTCCGGGACCTGTTCGGTCTCCACCGTCCCCTTGGTGAGGTCCACCACCAGAAGCTTTCCGGTCACGCCTTTCACTTGGGTTCCTCCTTTCGCTCCCCCAAGGCCGTCCGGACGGCCTCGGCGCACCCGCAACCCCGGACCTCCGGTACCTCCGGGATGGCCCGGGACAAAAGCTCGGCCAGCTTGGGCTCCGCCCGTTTCATCACCTGGGTCACCTCGTCGGCCCGCACGGGCTCCGTGCCCCACACATCCAGGTCGGTGACCACGGCGCAGGTGGCGTAGCACATCCCAAGCTCCCGGGCGAGTACTGCCTCTGGCACCTGGGTCATGGAGAGGAGGTCCGCCCCTAAGATCTCCCGGAAGATGCGGGACTCGGCTCGGGTGGAGAACCGCGGCCCCTCGAAGGTGAGGGCGGTGCCCCGGGCGTGTACCCGGAACCCGGCCGCCTGGGCGGCCCGGGCGAGGATCGGGCGCAGCTCCGGGCAGAACGGGTCGGCCAGGGAGGTATGGACCACCTTTGGGCCGTCGTAGAACGTGGATGCGCGGCCCCGGGTCCAGTCGATGAACTGGTCCGGGATCACGAGATCCCCGATCTCGTAGTCGGGCCGCAGGCCCCCCATGGCGGAGACGGCCACAGTCCTCTCCACCCCGAGCTCTCTTAATGCCCAGATGTTCGCCCGGTAGGGGATCTTGTGCGGGGGGAGACGATGCGCGAGGCCGTGCCGGGGGAGGAAGGCCACCTCCTGGCCCGAGATCCACCCCACCGTCAGGCCGGGGGAATGGGGGCCATAGGGGGTATGGACCTCCACCGACCGGGCCCCCGTAAGGAGCCCCAGCCGGTACAGCCCCGAACCGCCGATCACCGCCACCTTTGCCGGCGACATGGTTTTCCAAGCCAGTATACCGGCTGGGGGAAGCAGGCGGCAAATCCGGACGCCGTCCGGTTGGGCCGTTTGACCGCTTTATACCGGCGGGTTATGCTCCGGCCATGGCCGGAAGCGATGCGGTGCAAGGCCGGCTTCCCGGCATCCTGGTGGCCCCGGGGGAGCTCCCCGGCTATCTCCTGCTTCCCGGGGATCCGGCCCGGGCGGCTCGTATCGCTGAATTTCTGGATTCACCCGAGGAGATAGCCAAAAATAGGGAATTCCATTCCTACCGGGGTAGCTACCAGGGCGTCCCGGTGGGGGTGCTGTCCACCGGGGTCGGCGCCCCCGGCGCGGCCATCGCCTGTGAGGAGGCGATCCGGGCCGGGGCCGAGGTGCTGATCCGGGTGGGCACCGCCGGGGCCCTCCAGGACGGAGTGCGGGACGGGGACCTGGTGGTGGCCTTGGGGGCGGCCCGCTGCGAAGGCACCACCCCGAGACTTTTTCCACTGGAATTGCCCGCCCTGGCCGATCCTGATGTGGCCCTCGCCCTGTGGCAGGTGGCCAAGGCCAAAGGGATCCCGGTCCACCGGGGCACGGTGGTCACCCTGGACCTCTTCTACCGTGGGGTATTGGACTTGGGGCTCGAGGCCTATTCCCGGGCCGGGGCGCTGGCGGTGGAGATGGAGTGCGCCGCCGTGTTCTCGGTGGCCGCCCTGCGCGGGGCCCGGGCCGGGGCCATCCTGGCCATCGATGGCAACGCCCTTAAGGCGTCCTCTGGGGATTATGATCCCCACCGGGAGGTGGTACGGCGGGCGGTGGACCTGGAGATCGAGATCGCCCTGGAGGCGGTGGTGAAGCTGGCGGAGGGGGCCGGATGAACCCGGTGAAGCTGTTCGACCTCTCCGGCCAAGTGGCCATCGTCACCGGGGCGGCTCGGGGGCTGGGACGGGCCTTGGCCGTGGGCCTGGCCGCCGCCGGGGCCAAGCTCGCCTTGGCCGATATCCTGGACCTCTCTTGCACCCTGGCCCAGATCGAAGGTGGGGGTGGGGAGGCGATCGCCGTCCCCACCGACGTCCGCGATAGGGCCCAGGTGGCCCGGCTGGTGGCGGAGACGGTGGGGAGGTTGGGCACGGTGGACGTCCTGGTGAACAACGCCGGGATCAACCTCATCCGGCCCACCCTGGAGACCTCCGAGGAGGACTGGGACCTGGTGCTGGACGTGAACCTGAAGGGGGCCTTCCTGTGTTGCCAGGCCGCCGGGCGGGTGATGCTGGAGAAGGGAGCCGGTGCCATCGTCAACATAGGGAGCATCAATTCAGAGTACGTGTTCCCCAACTCCGCCGCCTACAACGCCAGCAAGGCCGGGGTGCTGCTTCTCACCAAGACGTTGGCCTACGAGTGGGGCCCCTATGGGGTACGGGTGAACGCTGTCTGCCCGGGGTTCATGGAAACGCCCATGTTGGAGGAGATCCAGCGGGGAAAGCAGGGGCTGGCCGAGTCCAGAACAGGCCGTATCCCCCTCAGGCGGTTCGCCGCCCCTGAGGACCTGGTGGGGGCGGTGATCTTCCTCGCCTCCCCAGCGGCCGCCTACGTGACCGGCCATGCCCTGTACGTGGACGGGGGTTGGACGCTGGGCTGGCCCGGGGTGGAACGGGTAAACTTGGATGAGGACCTGAAACGCGCCCTGAGGTTATGATTGAGGGAAAGGGGGTGAGACGGGGAGCAAGCCACGGGCCGTAGATTCAACCTGGTTACCAAAAGGAGGTAGGGAAATGAAAAAGCTATTTGCGCTGGTAGTGGCAGTGGCCTTTGGGCTGGTGGCCGTGGGACAGGAGATCCCCAAGATCGCCCTGATCCTGGCCACCGGGGGCCTCGGGGACCGGTCGTTCAACGACCAGTCCTATTGGGGCGCCGAGCGGGCCGCCCAAGAACTGGCCGCCCGCTACGGGGTGTCGGTTGACGACGTGTTCTCATACGTCGAGCCCCGCTCTATCGCCGACTATGAGGCGTTCCAGAACCAGTTTGCCCGGACCGGTGAGTACACCATCATCGTCTGCATTGGGTTCGACCAGGCCCCGGTGCTGGCGGAGGTGGCCCCCGAGTATCCCGACCAGAAGTTCGTGGTGATCGACGCCGTGGCCGACGCCCCCAACGTGGCCTCCATCGTGTTCAACGACTGGGAGGAGGCGTTCCTGTGCGGCGTGGTGGCCGGGATGATGACCAAGACCGGTAGGGTGGGCGTTGAGGGGGGCATGGATATCCCCCTCATCCACCGGTTCGTGCAGGGCTTCACTCAGGGGGCCATGTGGGCCAATCCCGAGATCAGCGAAGACGATGTGATGGTGCGTTACGTGGGCGCCTGGAACAATCCCACCCTGGGGAAGGAGCTGGCCCTGGAGATGTACCAGGCCGGCGCCGACATCATCTACGGGGCGGCCGGCAAATCGCACCTGGGGGTGTTCGCCGCCGCCGAGGAGAACCCGGACTGGTGGGCCATCGGCACCGACGTGGACCAGGCCTGGTCTGCCCCCGAACACGCCGACGTGATCATCGCCTCCGGTCTCAAGCGGGTTGACCTGGCCGTGTACACCGAGATCATGAAGGCGGTGGAAGGCACCTGGACTCCCGGCATCATCTCCTACGGGATGGTGTCCGACACCGGGATCGGCACCGGGGTTGCCGTGGGCAGGCAGGACATCGGCGACTACATCTCCGCCAGCTACTCCGAGGTGGAGATCCCCGGGGCCGTCATGTGGAAGGTCGTCCAGGCGGTGTTCGGCATCCTGGACGGCTCCATCGTGATCGAGCACGAGTAACCCCTAGTCCACAAGTGAACGCACAGTCGATGCCCGCCGAGGCCGTCCGCATGGAGGGGATCGTAAAAAGGTTCCCTGGCGTGGTGGCCAACGCGGGCATCGACTTTTCCCTTGGCTGGGGCGAGGTACATGGGCTCCTCGGCGAGAACGGAGCCGGAAAAACGGTGCTCATGTCCATCCTGTACGGGCTGTATCAGCCCGATGCAGGGAAGATCTTCATCCGCGGGGAGGAGACCCGCATCCGGAGCCCCCACGTGGCCATCGAGCTGGGCATCGGCATGGTACACCAGCACTTCATGCTGGTGCCGCGCCTG
>DQVA01000180.1 GCA_015661965.1 Candidatus Bipolaricaulota bacterium | reverse complement strand
GTGGAGTTCTCCTTCCGGGCTTCCACTGAACATCGGGGGGCGCTGGTGCTGCGGGGGGAGGGGCTTTCCGCAGCGGTCTCGGACACCGATCCCCACGAGACAGGCGTTCCCATCGCCCAAGCGAGGGCGCTGGAGGACTCCCAGGCCGCCCGCCGCACCGCGGAGATCCTCAACGCCTTCTCCCGCAGGGCCTATGAGGCCCTCAAGGAGCATCCGGTCAATCGGCGCCGGCGGGAAAGCGGGAAACCGCCCGGGAACGCGCTGCTCCTGCGGGGGGCGGCGGTGATGCCGCACCTGCAGCCGGTTACGGAGGAATACGGGCTCCGGGGCGCCTGCATAGCTGGCGGAGCCCTGTACAAGGGGGTAGCCCGTGCCGCCGGCCTGGAGGTCCTGAACGTGCCGGGGGCCACCGGGGACCTCGCCACGGACCTCGTCGCCAAGGCCAAGGCAGCCCTGGACGCCCTGTCCCACTACGACTTCCTGTTCGTCCACATCAAGGGCACCGACAACGCCAGCCACGACGGGGACGCCGAGGCTAAAAAGAGCTTCATCGAGCGGATCGACCGTGAGTTCTTCGGCACCCTCCTTGCCGGCCTCGACCTCTCCGCCGCCCATTTGGTCTTGTCCGGGGACCACACCACTCCCCCGGCGGCGGGGGAACACACCGCCGATCCGGTCCCGGCCTTGTTCGTCGGCCCGGCTATCCGCCCTGACAAGGTGGAAAGGTTCTCCGAGCGGGCTGCCGGGGACGGGGGCCTGGGCCGCTTCTCCGGCCGTTTAGTGCCCCAGCTCCTCGCCTACTGCGACTTCGGCCCCAAGTACGGGGCCTGAGGAGGGCGATATGACCTTGGACGAGGTGAGGGAACTCACCGGGGCGGTGGTACTGGCCGGGGGGGATCTCCTGGAGCGGCAGGTGGACAAGGGCTGTGGGGCGGACCTCCTCTCGGACGTGCTGGCGGTGACCGAGGAGGGGTTCCTGCTCGTGACCGGGATGGTCACCCCCCAGGCGGTGCGGGTGGCCGAGGTGATGAACGCCTGTGCTGTGCTGTTCGTGCGGGGGAAGCGGCCGGCTCCCCAGGTGGTCGAGTACGCAAAGGGAGCGGGTATCCCCTTGCTCGCCACCCAGAAAGGGATGTTCGAGGCCTGTGGGATCCTGTACGGGAGGGGGCTGCGCCCCACCGAGTTCCGGCACCTGTCGGACTATGCCGGCTGAGGGGTACATCCTCCTCCGGCGGGTGTTCCCGGTGCCGGCGGACGCCATCGACCAGGCCGGCCAGGTGTCCACCGAGGTGAGACGTCTTTTGCGGGGGTTGGGGGTGGAGCCGGAGGTAGTGCGCCGGGCCGGGATCGTCTGTTTCGAGGGCGAGATGAACATCGCCCTCTACACCAAGGGGGGGAGGATCGTGTTGGTGGTGCGGCCCGATCGGGTGGAGCTGTTGTTCTCCGATCGGGGCCCGGGGATTGCCGACATCGACCTGGTAAAGCAGCCCGGCTATTCCACCGCCCCGGATTGGGCGCGGGAACTGGGCTTCGGGGCGGGGATGGGCATCCCCAACATGGAGGAGAACTCGGACGCCTTGGTGATCAGGTCCCGGGTGGGGGAGGGGACCGTGATCCGGGCCACCATCCTGAGGAGGAGCGATGCGGCTGACTGAGGTGCAGACGGCCTTGGGGCTGGCAGCCCTGACCCCAGGGGCTGCGGACCGGCAAGTGAGCTGGGGCTTCTGCTCGGATCTCCTGTCCGACGTCCTGGCCCACGCCCGCCCGCAGGATCTCTGGATAACCCATCAGCGCCATCTCAATGTGGTGGCGGTGGCCAAACTGCGGGGGGTAGCCGGGGTGGTGTGTGTACGGGGGCAGCGGCCCTCCCCGGAGGTGCTGGCCAAGGCACGGGAGGAGGGGGTAGCGCTCCTGTTGGCGGCGGAGGACGCCTTCGAGGTGGCCGGCAAGCTATACCAGTTGCTCACCTCGGCGCCACGTTGATCCGCCCGGAGCCTTTTGGGAAAATCCGGTTTGCAAACGTTGGAGCCCGGTTGAAGGGATCCCTTCCCGGGGTTTTAGCGGACGTTTTCGCCTGACCGAGGAGGATCGATGCCGGAGATCACCGAGCACGAGGTGTCCCAGCTGGTAGAGCCATACGTGGGAAGGCCGGCGGAGCTCATCCAAGCCTTGCACCGCGTCCAACAGGCCTTGGGCCATGTGCCCCCGGTGGCCCAGCGGGTGGTGGCCCGCCGATTGGGGGTCCCCCTGTCCCAAGTGCGGGGCGTGGTCACCTTCTACCACTTCTTCCGCACCCAACCAGTGGGGAGGCACATCATACGCCTGTGCCTGGGCACCGCTTGCTATGTGCGGGGGGCCGATCGGGTGTTGCAGGCCCTACAGGAGGAGCTGGGGGCGGAGCTGGGGGGTACCTCTCGGGATGGACTGTTCACCTTGGAGGGCGTGCGGTGCCTGGGGGCTTGTGGGTTGGCGCCGGTGATGACGGTGGATGACGCGGTGTACGGACGCCTGACCCCGGGGCGAGCGCGGGAGATCCTGGCCGAGTTCCGCCGGGGATGATCGAGGATCTTTCGTTGCATCTGGCTGACCTGGTGCTGAACTCCTTGCGGGCCGGGGCCCGATGCGTGGGCATCCTCATCGCTAAGCGGGGTGACACGCTGATGTTGCAGGTGGAGGACGACGGCCGGGGGATGAGCGAGGACGAGCTACGGCGGGCGCTGGACCCGTTTTTCACCACCAAGGATGTGCCGGACGGGATCGGGCTGGGCCTGGCGCTGGTACAACAGACCGCCGCGGAGCTGGGTGGAAGGCTCAGGGTGGATTCGGCCCCGGGCCGGGGGACCCGGGTCTGGCTCTCCATCCCCTACGCTCACCCGGACCGACCTCCGCTGGGGGACATCGCGGGCACGCTGGTGCCCCTCATGCTATCCAATCCCGAGGTTGAGTTCTCCCTCCGGCTTGAGGATGATCAGCGGAAGTGGACGCTTACCCAACGGGATATCCGGGCTGTCCAGGACGAGGTGGGCCCCCGGGCCCTTTTTGTATTGGAGGGCATGGTAAGGACAGGCCTTAGAACGGTGGGGCTGAAGGAGGACGGATGAAACCAGAGGACCTGCGCAGGATCCGGGAGCAGGCCAGGGAAAAGCTGCGACTCCGAGCGGGGAAGGCCCGGGTTAAGGTGGTGGTGGGGATGGGCACCTCGGGCCTGGCCGCCGGGGCCCGCCAGGTGCTGAAGGCGGTCATGGATGAGCTGGCCCGGCGGGGGATCGATGACGTGATCGTCACCCAGACCGGCGAGCGGGGCCTGGCCGCGAAAGAGCCCGTCGTGGAGGTACATGAAGAGGGCAGGATCACCGTGTATGGGGAGGTGGACGAGGCCCTGGCCCGCAGGATCGTGGCGGAGCACGTGGTGAACGGTCGGGCTATCTCGGACCGGGTGCTGGAGGTGCGGGAGGTGGAGGCATGATCCATCTGGAGATAGACGGTCGAGAGGTCACCGCCCGCCCCGGCCAGACCATCTTGGAAGTGGCCGAGGAAGCCGGGGTCCGCATCCCCACCCTGTGTTACCTATCAGGTCTCTCCCCCCGGGGCTCGTGCCGCATTTGCCTGGTGGAGGTAGCGAACTGGAACGGAAAGTTGGTTCCCGCCTGTGCCACCCCCGTGCAGGAGGGGATGCGGGTGGTGGCCACCTCCCCCCGGCTTACCGAGCTGCGGCGGCGGGTGCTGGAGCTCCTGTTCGCCGAACGAAACCACATTTGCGCCATCTGCGTCTCCAATGGCCATTGCGAACTCCAGGATTTGGCCTGCGAGCTGGGGCTGGAGGCGGTGCGGGTTCCCTATCGGTTCCCCGGGTTGACCCTTGATGCCAGCCACGGCAAGTTCGTGTACGACCCCAACCGCTGCGTCCTCTGCGGCCGCTGCGTGCGGGCCTGCTCCGAGGTGGAGGGGGCGATGACCTGGGGGTTCTCCGGCCGGGGCATCCACACCACGGTGGAGCCGGACCTGGGGGGGCCGTGGGGGAGCTCCGAGACCTGTACCGAGTGCGGCAAGTGCGTCCAGGCCTGCCCAGTGGGGGCGCTGGTGGAGCGGGGCAAGGCCACCGCCGAGCAGGAGAAGGAGCCCCAGCTCTTGGCCCAGATCACGGAAAGGAGGCCCCGTGCCTAAGGTCAAGGTAGCCACGATCTGGTTCTCCGGCTGCTCTGGCTGTCACATGTCCTTCTTGGATCTGGACGAGCGGCTGGTGGAGTTGGCCCAAAAGGTGGACATCGTCTACTCCCCGGTGGTGGACATCAAGGAGTTCCCCGACGGGGTGGATCTCACCCTGGTGGAAGGGGCGGTGGGGAACTCCGAGCACTGGGAGCTGCTGCGGGAGATCCGCGAGAGGACCAAGCTGCTCGTGGCGTTCGGGGACTGCGCGGTGACCGGGAACGTCCCCTCCATGCGCAATCCCCTCCCCCGGGAGGAGGTTTTGCGGTCGGTGTACGGGGAGGGGGAGGTCCCGGGCCTGGAGGAGGGAGAGGTGCCGAAACTCCTGCCGCAGGCGCTGCCGTTGTCCATGCTGGTGCCGGTGGATGGCTTCATCCACGGCTGCCCCCCTCCGGCGGACCGCATCTGGCGGTTCCTCCAGCGGCTCCTGGCGGGGGAATCGCCCCTGTTGGTGGGCGAGGACCTGAGGTTCGGGTGAGGAGGGGAGGATGAGGAAGCTCAAGATCCCGGTCACGCGTATCGAGGGCCACGGGCTGATCACCTTGTCGCTGGACGGGGAAGGGCGGGTGGCCCAGGCCAGGTTCCACGTCACCGAGGCCCGCGGGTTCGAGCGGTTCTGCCAGGGGCGGACGGTGTGGGAGATGCCGGCCATCACTGCCCGTGTCTGCGGGATCTGCCCGGTGTCGCATCTCCTCTGCTCGGCAAAAGCCGGGGATGCCATCCTGGCGGTGCGGGTGCCGCGGGCGGCGGACAAGCTCCGCCGCCTCATGAACCTAGGGCAGTTCGTGCAGTCCCATGCCCTGTCCTTCTTCCACCTCTCCTCCCCGGACCTGCTTTTGGGCTGGGACTCCGATCCCGCCCGGCGTAACGTGTTCGGGCTGATGGAGGAGGACCCCGGGCTGGCCTTGGACGGCATCCGCCTGCGGGCCTACGGCCAGCAGGTGATCGAGGAGTTGGGCGGACGGAGGATCCACCCCGCTTGGGCGGTCCCCGGTGGGGTGAGGGCGCCCCTCCAGGAGGCGGCCCGGGACCGGCTGGCCGCCGGCCTCCCCGAGGCTATGCGCATCATCCAGGACGCCATCTCCCTGTACGAGGGGCATTTGGATGACTGGGCCGAGGAGATCTCCGCCTTCGGGGACTTCGATAGCCTGTTCATGGCCCTGGTGGCCCCGGATGGCACCTGGGAGCACTACAGCGGCCACATCCGGTTTGTGGACTCCGATAGGAACGTGGTGGCCGACGGACTGGACCCGGCCCGCTATCCCGACTACATCGGCGAGCAGGTGGAGGGCTGGAGCTACCTCAAGTTCCCTTACCACCGGGAGACCGGCTATCCGGAAGGCCTGTACCGGGTCGGCCCCTTGGCCCGGCTCAACTGCTGTGATCGTATGGGGACGCCCCTGGCAGACGAGGCCCTGCGGAGGTTCCGGGCCCTGGCGGACGGCAAGGCGGTGACCTCCTCCTTTCACTACCACTACGCCCGGCTGATCGAGATCCTCGCCGCCTTGGAGCGGATCAATGGCTACCTTTCCGATCCGGATCTGCTTTCGGACCGGGTGCGGGCCGAGGCGGGGATAAACGAGCTGGAGGGGGTGGGGGTACACGAAGCCCCCCGCGGTACCTTGTTCCATCACTACCGGGTGGACGAGCACGGGGTGATCAGCTGGGTGAACCTCATCGTCTCCACTGGGCATAACAACCTGGCCATGAACCGCACCGTGCATCAGATCGCCCAGCACTACTTGAGCGGGCGGGAGGTTACCGAGGGGCTGCTGAACCGCCTGGAAGGGGGGATCCGGGCCTATGACCCGTGTCTGTCGTGTTCCGTCCACGCGGTGGGGCGCTTGCCCCTGCGGGTGGAGCTTTACGATGCCGCCGGCAGGCTGATCTCGGAGAGGACACGGGCATGAAGACCCTGGTGGTGGGGTTTGGCCATCCCCTGCGGCGGGACGATGGAGTGGGCCTGTGGGTGGCCCAGCGCCTGGAGGGGATGCCCGGAGTGGAGGTGATCGCCGCCCCGGCGCTGACCCCGGAGCTGATCCCCAAGCTGGCTTCCGCTGATCTGGTGATATTCGTGGACGCCCGCATGGGGGCGGGCCCGGTGCGGTGGGAGCGGGTCCGGCCGGGGGCGCGGCCGGCCTTGATCCATGCCCTGTCCCCGCCGGGGCTTCTCGCCTGGGCGGAGTACCTGTTTGGCGATTACCCGGAGGCGTGGCTGGTGACCCTTCCCGCCCGCGACCTCTCCTTCGGAGAGGGCCTTTCCCTCCGTACCCGGCGGGCGGCGGAGGGGCTGGTAGGTAGGCTGCGCGCCTACTTGGACCGGGCGGGGGGACCATGAGGCGGCTGGAGGTCCTGCTGTGCGCCGGCACGGCTTGTCTTTCCTCCGGCAGCCGGGCGGTCAGGCAAGCTCTGATCGAAGCCCTTTCCGCGCACGGCCTCACCCAGGAGGTCAGGGTAGTGGAGACGGGCTGTATGGGCCCGTGTGAGCTGGGCCCGGTGTTGCTGGTGTACCCCGAGGGCACGTTCTACGTACGGGTCAAGCCCGAGGACGCGGAAGAGATCGTGGTGGAGCATTTCTTGAAAGGACGCCCCGTGCGGCGGCTTCTGTGGGCCGGGGAAGCCCCCCCGCTCAAGGAACTGGATTTCTTCGCCCGCCAGAAGAAGGTCGTGCTCGCCAACTGCGGGATGATCGACCCCGAGGAGATCGACGAGTACATCGCCGTCGGCGGTTACGAGGGGCTGATCCGGGCCCTGGAACGGTCCCCGGAGGAAGTGATCGAAGAGGTGAAGCGGGCCGGGCTCCGGGGCCGGGGCGGGGCCGGCTTCCCCACCGGGGTGAAGTGGGAACTGGTGAGGAAGGCCCCCGGAGCGGAGAAGTTCGTGGTCTGCAACGCCGACGAGGGCGACCCGGGGGCGTTCATGGACCGGGCCATCCTGGAAGGGGATCCCCATGCGGTCCTGGAAGGGATGGCCATCGCCGCCTACGCCGTGGGCGCAAGACAGGGCTACATCTACGTGAGAGCCGAATATCCCCTGGCCATTCAGCGCTTGGAACGGGCCATTTCCCAGGCCCGGAGCTACGGCCTGTTGGGGGGAGAGGTCCTTGAGACCGGCTTTTCGTTCGATATCGAACTGCGCATGGGGGCCGGGGCGTTCGTGTGCGGGGAGGAGACCGCCCTGATTGCCTCCATCGAGGGCCGACGAGGCGAACCCCGGCCGCGCCCGCCCTACCCGGCCCAAGCCGGCCTGTGGGGGAAACCAACCCTGATCAACAACGTGGAGACCTTGGCCAACGTCCGCCATATCCTGCTCCAGGGGGCGGACTGGTTCTCCTCCCTGGGGACCGGGACCAGCAAGGGCACGAAGGTGTTTGCCCTGGCCGGACAGGTCCGCAACACCGGCCTGGTGGAGGTGCCCATGGGCATCACCCTGCGGGAGCTCATCATGGAGGTGGGCGGCGGTGTACCCGAGGGGAGGAGGTTCAAAGCCGTGCAGATCGGTGGCCCCTCCGGGGGGTGTCTGCCGGAGGAACTGTTGGACGTGCCGGTGGACTACGAATCCCTGCGTCAGCACGGGGCCATCATGGGCTCCGGCGGGGTGATCGTGCTGGATGACTCGGCCTGCATGGTCAACGTGGCCAAGTTCTTCTTGGAGTTCACCGCCGACGAGTCCTGTGGCAAATGCACCCCTTGCCGGGTGGGCACCCAGATGATGCTCGGGCTGTTGAGCCGCATCACCAGCGGCCAGGGCACCGAACAGGACCTAGACAGGCTGGAGGAGCTGGCGGAGCTGGTGGGGAGCGCCTCGCTGTGCGGCCTGGGCCAGACCGCCCCCAACCCGGTGCTTTCCACCCTCCGATATTTCCGGGACGAGTACTTGGCCCACATCCACGAGCGGGCCTGCCCGGCCGGGGTGTGTACTGCCCTGATTCATTACCGGATCGACCCGGAGGCCTGCCGGGCCTGCGACCTCTGTCGCCGGGCCTGCCCCAGCGGGGCCATCGAGGGTGTCCCCGGAAAGCCCCCCTACCTCATCCACCACCGGCTGTGTATCCGGTGTGGGGCGTGCCAGGCCGCCTGCCCGTTCGGGGCGGTGCACAAGCTCCCGGGACGAAAGGAGTGAGCGTGGACAAGCTGAAGATGGTGCAGCGGTTTCCCCGCTCTCGTGATCGGTTGCTCGCTATATTGCACGAGCTACAGCGGGCCAACCCCAGGAATTACCTGACCGGAGAGGATCTGCGGTTGGTGGCCCAGTACCTGGACCTGCCCCTGTCGCAGGTCCACGACGCGGTCACCTTCTACTCCATGTTCTCCCTGGTGCCCCGGGGCAGGCACATCATCCGCCTGTGTGACTCCCCCCCTTGTCACCTGGCCGGGGCGTGGTCCCTCCTTGCGGCCCTGCAGGAGGAGCTGGGGATCCGGGTGGGGGAGACCACCCCGGATGGGCTGTTCACCTTGGAGTTCACCAGTTGCTTGGGGGTATGCGGGGTGGCGCCGGCGATGATGATCGACGATCAGGTGTATGGGAACCTGAATCCTGAGCGGGTGCGTGAGATCTTGGCTGGCTACCGGGAGGCAGGATGAGGATCGCGCGGGCGCATGTGCTGGTAGGGGTGGATGAGGAGGCCCGCCTGGCCGGGGTGGAGCGGGTGCTGTCCGCCTTGCGGAAAAAGCTAGCGGAGTTGGGCCTCGCCGACGAGGTGCAAGTGGTGGAGACCGGCACCCTGGGGCTTTCCGGTCGGGGCGTGGTGTTGGTGGTGTACCCGGAGGGGGTTTACTACGCGGGGGTTACCCCGGAGGCCGCCGAGGAGATCGCGGAGGAGCACCTGCTGAAGGGGCGGCCGGTGGAGAGGCTGCGGCTTCCGCCCCAGGCCCCGGTGGTGGCGCCCCGGCGGCTGCTGGGGCGGCAGACGCGGGTGGTGTTGCGCAACTGCGGCCTCATCGACCCCGAGGACATCGAGGACTATATCGCCACCGGCGGGTATGAGGCCCTGTCGCGGGCGCTGCAGCGGCGGCCGGAGGAGCTGATCCGGGAGATCAAGAGCGCTGGGCTCCGGGGCCGGGGCGGGGCCGGCTTCCCCACCGGGATCAAGTGGGAAGCGGTGGCGCGCGCCGCGGGGCCGGAAAAGTACGTGATCTGCAACGCCGACGAGGGCGAGCCCGGCACTTTCAAGGACCGGCTCATCCTGGAGGGCGATACCCACAAGCTGATCGAGGGCATGCTCCTGGCCGGCTATGCCGTGGGGGCCCATAAGGGATACGTGTACATCCGGGGCGAGTACGTGCTGTCCATAGCTCGCATGGAGCGGGCAATCGCCCAAGCCAGGGAGTACGGGCTGCTCGGCGAGGACATCCTGGAGTCCGGGTACTCGTTCGATTTGGAGGTACGGCCCGGGGCCGGGGCTTACGTGTGTGGGGAGGAGACCTCCCTCATCGAGTCCCTGGAGGGAAAACGTGGCTGGCCCCGCCTCCGCCCCCCCTTCCCCGTCACCTATGGCCTATGGGGGAAGCCCACCGTGGTGAACAACGTAGAGACCCTGGCCAACGTGCCGGAGATCGTGTTCCGGGGGGCGGATTGGTTCCGCACCCTGGGCACGAGCAGTTGCCCGGGCACCAAAGTGTTCATGCTGCTGGGGCATGTGCAGTTCCCCGGATTGGTGGAGGTGGAGATGGGCACCCCGTTGCGCACCCTGGTGTACGAGCTGGGCGGCGGCCCGCCGGAGGGGGCCCGGGTCAAGGGGGTGCTGGTGGGGGGGGCCGCCGGGGCGTTCCTCTCCCCCGAGGATCTGGACGTGCGCTTGGATTTCGACTCCATGCGCGAGATGGCCGCTGCCCTCGGCTCAGGGGCTATCTTGGTGTTCGACCAGTCGGTCTGTATGGTGGACATGCTGGGCTCGGTGCTCCGCTTCTTCCGACACGAGTCCTGCGGCCAGTGTACCCCTTGCCGGGTCGGGACCGATGCCTTGGTGCGGCTGCTGGACTCGATTCGCAACGGCGAGGGGGATGAGGGTATCCTTGAACTCATGATGGAGATCACCGACACCATGAACTTGGCCTCGCTATGCCCCTTGGGCCAGTCGGTGGCCCTGCCCGTGGGCACGGCACTGAGCCGGTTTCGGGGGGAATTCCAGCGGCACCTGGAGGGCGGCGAGTGCCCCCGCTGTCGGCAGTCGGAGGGGGCGTTGACATGAGGCTGACCTTCGCCGGGGCCGCCGGCACCGTTACCGGGTCCTGTTTCCACCTGGAGGTAGGGGGGCGCCAGCTCCTGGTGGACTGCGGCATGTTCCAAGGGTTTCCAGACCTGGAGGAGCGCAATTTCGAGCCATTCCCGTTCAACCCGCGGGAGGTCGACTGGGTGCTCCTCACCCATGGGCATTTGGACCACCTGGGGCTCATCCCCCGCCTGGTGCGGGAGGGATTCCGGGGCCGAGTGGTGTGCACCGTTCCCACCCGCGACATCGCCCACATCATGCTTATGGATGCCGCCCGCATTCAGGAGGAGGAGGGGGAGGACGCCCTCTACACCGGCGAGGACACCCTGACCGCGCTGGACCGTTTCCAAGTCCAGGTGGAGTACGGGGAGAAGGCCCCACTCGGGGACGGGATATGGGCCCGCTTCCACGATGCCGGCCATATCCTGGGGGCCGGGTTCGTGGAGCTGAACGCGGACGGGAAGACGTTGGTGTTCTCCGGCGACCTCGGTAATCGGGGCAAGCCCCTGGTGGAGGACCCCAGCTACCCCCCCAAGGCCCACGTGCTGGTGCTGGAGTCCACCTATGGGGACCGGGTGCATCGGCCGATTGAGGAGTCGGTGGAGCTCCTGCGGCAGGCGATCCTGGACACGTTCGCCGCCCGGGGGAACGTGATCATCCCCTCCTTCGCCCTGGAACGCACCCAGGAGGTGCTGTTCATCCTGTTCAAGCTGTGGCGGGAGCGGAAGATCCCCAAGTGCCGCATCTACTTGGACTCGCCCCTGGCTACCCATGCCACTCGCATCTTCGAGCGCTACACCGACCGGTTCCCCGAGCCGGCCCGCCGGATGTTCCGTAAAAAGCGGGACCCGTTTGACTTCGAGCTCCTCCAGTACACCCTGACCAAGCGGGCCTCCAAACGCATTCCCTCGGACGAAGGCGGGGCCATCATCATCGCCGGCTCCGGCATGTGCACCGGCGGGCGGGTGCTGCACCATCTCCGGAAGAACTTGCCGCGCCCGGAGTCCTCGGTGGTGTTCGTGGGCTTCCAGGCGGTGGGCACCCTGGGACGGGAGATCCTGGACGGGGCGAGCAAGGTGCAGATCATGGGGTCCATCGTCCCGGTGCGGGCCCGCATCTGGCGCATCGAGGGCCTGTCCGCCCATGCCGACCAGCCCATCTTGGTGGACTGGGCCCTGCACGCCGACCCGGAGCAGGTGTTCCTGGTGCACGGGGAGGAGTCGGCCCTGACCGCCCTGTCGCAACGTCTCGCCGGGCATGGACTGGCGGTGCACGTGCCGGCTTGGCATGAGACCGTGGAGTTATGAAGATCGCGGTGCTGGGCAGCCTGAACATGGACCTGGTGATGGAGGTGGAGCGGCTGCCCCGCCCCGGGGAGACGGTGCCGGGAAGGGGGTTCGCCCGCTATCCCGGCGGCAAAGGCAACAACCAAGCTATCGCGGCCGCCCGGCTGGGGGCCGAGGCGCGGCTGTTCGGGCGAGTGGGGCAAGACCGCTATGGAGAGGAGCTCCTCGAGATGGCTCAAGGGGCGGGGGTGGACACCTCCGGGGTGGAGGCCCTGGCCGGGGCGGCCACCGGGGTGGCCCTGATCCTGGTGGGGCCGGATGGTCAGAACATGATCGGCTACGCGCCCGGGGCCAACGGCCGGGTGGACGAGGAGTACGCCCAGCGCATCCTGCCCTGGCTGCGGGAGGTGGACGTGCTCCTGTTGCAGCTCGAGGTACCGCTTCCACCATTGGCTCTGATCTTGCGCAGGTTGCCGCCGGACCGGCCGCTGGTGGTGCTGGACCCGGCCCCGGCCCGGGACCTTTCCCCCCTGCCGTTGGCACGGGTGGATTACCTCACCCCCAACCGGGAGGAGCTGGCGGTGCTCATCGGGGGGAGGGCAGTGGACCAGGGGGAGCTGGTGCGGGCGGGGCAGGAGCTGCTCTCCACTGGGGTGCGCAACCTGGTGATAAAGGCCGATCGGGACGGGGCGTATCTCGCCGAGTCCGGGGGTGTTACCCGCTTCCCCGCCTACCGGGTCCAGGCGGTGGACACCACCGCCGCTGGAGACGCGTTCAACGCCGCGTTGGCGGTCTCTCTCGCCGAAGGCAAGGGCCCGTATGAGGCCATCGGGTTCGCCAACGCCGCCGCTGCCCTCACCGTAACCCGCAAGGGCGCTGCCTCCTCCTTGCCCACCAAGGCCGAGGTCCAGGACTTCCTGCGGCATCCATATCGCTATCCCACTAGGGACTGAGCGAGACCCGCTCTTTCCCGACCTCACTGGGGAAAGCACCTATAATCAAGCGCCGGGGCCGTGGACCGGGTGGTTTGGGGAAAGGGATGAGGGGTTTGCCGGGCAAGCTAGCGATGGGATGGAATAGGGGGAAGGGGCGCCAGCCCTTCCTGGGTCACCAGGGGTCCAGGGGGAAGCCATGGACCTCCTGATTCGCGGGATAGGGAAGCTGGTGACCCCGGTGGGGAACGGGCCCGTGGCTGGCCCCGCCCAGGGGCGGCTCCGGGTGCTGGAGGGCGCCTACGTGCTCGTCCAGGGGGGGAGGATCGCCGCAGTGGCCGAAGGCCCCCCTCCTTCGTTCCCCGGGCCCACCCTGGATGCCCAGGGCCGCTTGGTTACCCCCGGGCTGGTGGACCCTCACACCCATACCGTGTTCGCCGGGGCCCGGGTGGGGGAGTTCTTGGCCCGGGCCCGGGGGGAGAAGTACACCGGCGGAGGCATCCTCACCACGGTGAAGGCGGTGCGGGCCGCCTCGGAGGAGGAGCTGGTGGCCTTGGCCCGACCGCGACTCCTGCGCATGCTCCAAGACGGCACCACCACTGTGGAGATAAAGTCCGGCTACGGCCTCACCAGCGAGGACGAGCTCAAGATGCTCCGGAGCATCCGCCGCCTGGAGGAGGAACTCCCGCTCACCCTCGTCCCCACCTTCCTGGGGGCCCATGCCTTCCCGGAGGAGCTGCCGCGGGAGGGGTACCTGGAACTTCTGGTGGAGGAGATGATCCCCCAAGTGGCCAGGGAGGGGCTGGCCCGGTTCTGTGACGTGTTCTGCGACCGTGGTTTTTACACGGTGGAGGAGGCCCGGCGGGTGCTGGAGGCCGGGATGCGCTACCACCTCTCCCCCAAGCTGCATGCGGACGAGCTTGCCCATGTGGGGGCGGCGGAGCTGGCAGCCGAGCTCTCCGCCATCTCGGCCGACCACCTGCTGCACATCTCGGAGGCGGGCATCGAAGCCCTGGCCGCGGCCGGCACGGTGGCGGTGCTCCTCCCGGGGACCGCGTTCGTGCTCTCCGAGCCCTATCCCCCGGGGCGGCGGCTGATCGAGGCCGGGGTGCCGGTGGCCCTGGGGAGCGACTTCAACCCCGGCTCCTGTCCCATCTCCTCCCTGCCGTTCATCCTGTCGCTGGCGGTGCTCCGGCTGGGGCTTTCCCCGGAGGAGGCGCTGTGCGCCGCCACCCTGAACGCGGCCGCTGCGCTGGGCCTGGCGGAGGAGCTGGGGACCCTGGAGCCGGGGAAGCTCGCGGACCTGGTGATCTGGGACGCGCGGGAGCTGGGGGAGCTGCCCTACTTCATCGGGCACCGCCTGGCGCTGGCGGTGATCAAGGCCGGGGAGCCCGTATGGCGGAGCTCCGGCTTCTAGCCTACGGCAAGCTGAACCTGGTCCTGCGGGTGGTGGGCCGCAGGGAGGATGGCTACCACCTGCTTCGGACCCTGATGTGCGCCGTGGATCTCGCCGACGAGCTCACCCTGTCCGAGGCGGAGGGGATTTCCCTGTCCACGGAGGGGCTGGCGGTCCCCCGGGAGGGGAACCTGGCCCTGCGGGCGGCCCAGCTCCTGGCCCGGGAGGCGGGCGTCAACAAGGGGGTTCACATCCGCCTGGTGAAAAAGATCCCGAGCGGGGCCGGCCTGGGCGGGGGGAGCGCGGATGCCGCCGCGGTGTTGGCGGGACTTAACCGGCTGTGGCGGCTGGGCCTGTCCCGGCGGGAGCTGCAGGGGCTCGGCCTTGCCCTCGGGGCGGACGTGCCCTTTTTCCTTTCGGAAAGCCCGGCCTGGGCGGAGGGGATCGGGGAGCGGCTTTCCCCGGCCCGGGTGGACCTCCCGGGGGCGTTCCTTGTGTTCGTCCCCCCCTTCGACTGTCCCACCCCGGATGTATACCGGCTGTACGATGAGCTGGGGCCCCCGCCCTCCCGTCCCGTTCGCCCCTCGGGGGAACTCCGGTTCGAGAACGACCTGTGGCCGGCCGCCCTCCGGCTGCGGCCCCAGCTCGGGGAGCTCTGGCGGGCCCTGGCGGGCCTGGGGGGCTTGGGGGTGGGGCTGACCGGTTCCGGCGCGGGGCTGTTCGTCGCCTTCCCCGACCCGGAGGCGGCCGAGGTGGCGGCGGAGTCGCTTTCCGGGGAGGTGGAGGGGACGGTTTTCGTTGCGCGCCCGGTCGGGCGGGGATACAAGTTCCTGGGATGAAGATCGCCATCGACGGGCCGGCCGCCGCGGGGAAGACCACCCTGGCTAGGAGCTTGGCCCGCGAGCTGGGGTACCTGTTCGTCCCCACGGGGGCCATGTACCGGGCGGCGGCCTTGGCCAAAAAACGGGGCCTTCCGCCGGAGCAGGCCCGCATCGAGGTGCGGGAAGGCGGGCGGATCCTCCTGGAGGGGGAGGACGTGACCGACCTTCTCGCCAGCCCAGACTTGGACGAACTTTCCTCCCAGGTGGCGGTGGATAGCGCCGTGCGGCGCCACCTGGTGGCCCTACAGCGGCAGATCGCCGCCGGCCGGCAGGTGGTGATGGAGGGGCGGGACATCGGCACCGTGGTGCTCCCCGATGCGGAGCTGAAGCTGTTCCTGTGGGCGGAACCCGAAGAAAGGGCCCGAAGGAGGGTGGCCGAGCGGGGCGGGGACTTTCAGGAGCACCTGGCGGCCATCCGCCGCCGTGACGAGCGGGATTCCACCCGGGAGGATTCACCCCTGCGCCCGGCCCCCGACGCGGTCATCCTTGACACCACCGCCCTTTCCCCGGAAGAGGTGCTGGCCCAGGCCGTGAGGCTGGTGGAGGAACGCCGTGCGCAGCTGGCTGGCTGACAGGCTCCGGGATCTCCTGTATGCCCTGATCGTCATCCTTGCCACCCCGGTCATCTGGTTGCTGTTTCGGCTGCGGGTGCGGGGCTGGCGGAACCTGCGGGGCACCGGGATCCTGGTGGCCCGCCACCGGTCTTACTGGGACATCCCGCTGCTTTGCATCGCCGCCGGGCCGGTTCACAGGATCGCGTTCCTCGCCCGGCGAGGGCTCCTCAAAAACCCCCTGTTCGCTCCCCTGGTATGGGGGTTCGCCACGGTGATCGACCGGGACGCCTTCGGCTTGCGGGATTTCCGCAAGGCCCTGCGGGCAGCCAAGCGAAACCGGCTCATCGGCATCTTCCCTGAGGGCACCACCCGCCCCGGGGCCAAGCCCAAGCCCGGCGCGATCCGGTTCGCCGAGCTCCTCGGCCGTCCCTTGATCCCGGTGAACCTGGTCCCCCACGGCCCCTATCCCCCCCGCCCCCCGTTCGGCTTCCCCAAGATGGAGGTCCGGTTCGGGACCCCGTTCCCGGTGGAGGAGCTCTCCCAAGGGCTCCCCTCCGATCTCCCCAAACCGGAACGCTATCGCCTGCTGGCCGAGCGGCTCATGGAGCGCATCGACTCCGTGTAGTTTGAGGCTTTCTCCCAGGCGGGATAAGATCGGACCAGTTTACCCGCAAGGGGTTCGCGGACATCTAAAAAGGAGGAGCGGGCCCGCAAGGGGAAATCCGACAAGGGGTGGTTCAAAGTGGTGGATAGGATCCGGATGGAGGACGCGCTCGACGCCAGCGACGTCCGCTTGTTCAGCCGTGGGGACACGGTCACCGGCACGGTGGTGGAGGAGACCGAGGGCGAGTACTTGGTGGACATCGGCTATAAGTCCGAGGCCCTCCTGCCCAAAGGGGAGCTCTCCCCTTTGCACGACCGAGTGGAGCCGGGGGAAGAGATCGAAGTCATCGTCACCTATATCGATGAGGAAAACGGCACCGTGTACGTGTCCGAGCGGCAAGCGTTCTTCGCCAAGAAGTACGCGGAGCTGGAGAAGGCGTACCGGTCGGGCGCGCCCGTGGTAGGCAAGGTCGTGGAGGAGGTGAAGGGGGCAGGATACCAGGTGAGCCTCGGTGGCATCCGGGCCTTCCTGCCCGGATCCCACTTGGGGAAGGGGGTCTCCACCAAGATCGAGCGCCTAAAGGATAAAGAGCTCGAGTTCAAGATCATCGAATTTTCCCGCCGGGATCGGAACATCGTGGTCTCCCGCCGCGAGTACCTCAAGGACCTGGAGGATCAGCGAAAGCGGGAGTTGTTCTCCTCCCTCACCCCGGGGAAGGTGCTGGAGGGAAAGATAAAGAGCGTGGTGGACTTCGGCATCTTCGTGGACGTGGGCGGCTATGATGGCTTGGTCCACCGTACCGAGATCTGCTGGAAGGACATCCCGGTTCCCCCCCAGGACAAATACAGGCCCGGCCAGACGGTGCAGGTGATGGTGCTGGAAGCCGATCCCGACGAGGAGCGTATTTCCCTCTCCATAAAGCGCCTGCGCCCGGATCCCTGGATCGGGATCGCGGACCGCTATCCCCCTGGCATCCACGTCAGCGGGAAGGTGGTATCGGTGACCGACTTCGGCGCCTTCGTGGAACTGGAGGAGGACGTAGAGGGGTTAGTGCACGTGTCCGAGCTTTCCTGGGGGTTCCCTAAACACCCCAAGGAGATAGTGCAGGAAGGCGACGAGGTCGAAGTAGTGGTGTTGGGGGTGGACGAGAAGAAGAAGCGTATCTCCCTGTCCCTGCGCCGTGCCCAGCCTGATCCCTGGGAGGACGTGGAGCATCGCTACCCCCGCGGTGCCCTGGTGGAGGGCAAGGTCACCAAGATCACCGAGTTCGGCGCCTTTGTTGAGTTGGAGGAGGGGGTGGAGGGGCTGATCCACGTGTCCGAGCTCTCCTGGCAGCGCATCTCCCACCCCAAGGAGCTGATCGAGGAAGGCCAGACCGTCCGGGCCATGGTGATCAAGGTGGACCAGGAGCAGCGCCGCATCAGCCTGTCCCTCAAGGCCTTGGAGCAGGATCCTTGGGAGCAGTTCCTGGAGCAGTACTCGGTGGGCTCGGTGGTCTCCGGCCCGGTCACCCAGATCAAGGAGTTCGGGGCGTTCGTGCGCATCACCCCGGCGGTGGAGGGGTTGATCCACGTCTCGGAGATCTCGGAGGAGCGCATCGGCAGCCCCTCGGAGGTGCTGCGCCTCGGGGAAGAGGTCACTGCCAAGATCATCGGCATAAACGAGGCGAAAAGGCAAGTGCGCCTGTCCATCCGCAAGCTGCATGAAGAGGCGGAGGAGCGGGACCGGGAACGGTTCATCACCTCCGGCCCGGAGCGGGAGACCATCACCCTCAGGGAGCACCTGAAGGGCCTTTCCGAGGAGGGCTAGTCCCCGTCCGGGATCACCACCACCGCCAGCGCCAGCTCCCGAGTGTGGCTAAGGGAGAGGGGGTAATCGCGGCCCCGCCAGGTCAGGTAGGGCTTGGACCCGCGGAAGGTCACCTCCAGTTCCCGAAGTGACACTGGCCGGCCCAACGCCTTGATGAACGCCTCCTTGGCGGCGAACCTGGCGGCCAGGCGCTGCCAACACAGGGGCGAGCGGGCGCGGAAGGCGTGGTC
>DQVA01000293.1 GCA_015661965.1 Candidatus Bipolaricaulota bacterium | reverse complement strand
TTCATCGTGGTGGACTTGGTGGACAGCGGCCGGGCCCTCCTCGTGGGGCGCCGGACCGCCGGCTCAAGCGGGAACCCGGTCCGATCCAGGCTCCCCGGGGGGCGTGACCCCCTTCTCCACCGGCGACTTCCGCCGCGGGGCCGGAACCCCCATCGAGGGCGTGGGCCTTGTCCCCCACGTCCCGGTGGCCTATACGGTCGCGGATCTTCGTTCCGGACGTGATCCGGATCTCGAGGCCGCCCAGGGGCTCCTGCCCGCCCATGGCGCCCCCGGCGGTGGAACGGCTGGGCCTGAAGGTCGGGTGACGGGTATCCTAGCAATATGGGCCCGTTGCCGGTCGAAAAAGAACCGAAGGAGGCTGTGATGAAGAGGTTTTATCGCTCGAAGCGGGATAGGAAGCTGGCCGGGGTGTGCGGGGGCCTGGGGGAGTACTTCGGGGTCGATCCCAACCTGGTACGGCTGTTGGCCGTCCTGATCGCCCTCTCCACCGGGGTCATCCCGGTGCTCATCACCTACCTAGTGGCTTGGTGGATCCTGCCGGAGGAAGATGAGGTGGAGGGGGCATGATGAAAGGACAACTGTGTGAGCTGCTTGTCTGCCCTGCGTGTCATGGGGAGCTATCTTGGCGGGTAAACGAACGTAATGGGGATCACATTGAGGAGGGGGAGGCCCGCTGCGCAGGGTGCGGGGCGGCCTATCCGGTGCGCGAGGGGATCGGGGTTTTCCTCACCCCGGACCTTCCCCGGCATGACCTCTGGGAGGGGGCCGAAAGCGGTCTTGTGGCCTACCTGCGCGAGCATCCGGGGGTGGAGAGGGCACTCCTTAAGACCCCTCTGGAGGAGCTTTCCCCAGCGGATCGGTTCTTCCGGGCGCTGCTATTGGAGGAGCGCGGGGAGTTCGCAGGGGCGAGGCAGGCGGAGGAAGCCGCCCTGGTCGGCCTTTACACCCCGGAGTACCGGAGCTGCTGGCGCCGCCAGGTGGAGTACGTGTTGGGGCGGCTTTCCCCTGTAGAGGGGCCGGTGATCGACCTCGCCTCCGGCCGCGGGTACCTGGCGGAGGAGCTCGCCCAAAAGCTGGAGAGCCACATCGTCCTCACCGACTTCAGCCCCCGGGTGCTGCGGCGGAACCGGCGGTACTTCGAGTTTCTGGGGCTCCCCGGGCGGGTGAGCCTCATCGCCTGCGATGCCCGCCGCATGCCCTTCCGGGCCGGGGCGGTGGTGACCATGACCACCAACTTGGGCCTGGCGAACATCCAGGAACCCGGGGAGCTGGTCGGGGAGCTCAGGCGGGTGATCGCCGGGGAGTTCCTGGCCATCTGCCACTTCTTCCCCGAAGATGATGCTCAGAACGCTGAGGTGATACGCAAGTTCGGGCTCGAGGCCTTTCTCTTCGGGGATTCGACCCGGGAGCGTTTCTCCCGGGCGGGGTTCCGGGTGGAGCTCGTGAACGTGTGCCGGAGCCAGGCCCTGCCCACGCCCCACGGCGAACTCATCCAGGGGGCGGGGATCGACGCGCTGCCCGTGGCCGAGACCGAGCTCACCTGGTGCACCCTCGTGGCTAGGTAGGGACGTAGGCAGCAGTTCCGCCCCCGGCGAGGTTCTTCGAAGGGCGCAGTCGGGGAAAGCATTTGGGACGTGCTAAGTCATGCGGAACCACGGCTCCTGGTGAAGGGGGGATAGGTTCGGCAGGGTACCCGAGTCGGGCAGGGACGAGTTGCCCTTGCGGGGGAGGGTGAAGGCGCTGGTGGTCGCATGGCTCCGGCGGAGCGGGAGGCGTTGATCCGGGAAAAAAGGGACACAGGCTCCGCACCTCCCATCAAGAAGTATGGAGCGAGGCGAGAAAAGCCCCTATAATCCGAGGCTGTGGGGAGGGGGACGCGTTGAAACAGGGAATAAAACGGGTATTGGTGTGCAGCGCCTGGCCATACGGCTCGGGGATGTTGCACCTGGGGAACCTGGTGGGCTGCCTGCTTTCAGGAGGGGTGTTCACCCGCTTCTATCGCCTCATGGGCTACGAAACTCTCCACGTCTCCGGCACCGACGCCCACGGCACCAAGATCGAGTACGAGGCCCACCGCTTGGGCATCTCCCCCCAGGAACTTTCCGCAAAGGTGCATCAGGAGATCTCTGAAGTCCTGAAGAAATTCGAGATCGCCATCGACAATTACACCACCACCGAGTCGCCGGTGCACAAGGAGTTCGTCACCCAGATCTACCGGGCGATGGACGCCAACGGCTATATCATCTCCCGGGAGGAGAAACGCGCCTTTTGCAACGGCTGCGGTCGGTTCCTCGCGGACCGGTTCATCGTCGGTACCTGCCCCCGCTGCGGCTACCCGGCCGCCCAGGGAAACCAGTGCGACGCCTGCGGGACGCTGCTGGAGCCGGAGGAGCTTGTCGAACCCCGCTGCGCCTTCTGCGGCTCCACCGACATCGTGCGCAAGAAAACGCGCCATTGGTACTTGGACCTGGAGAAGCTGGCCCCCAAGCTCCTTGAGTACATACAAACCAGGAACTTCCAGGGGAACGTCAAGCTGTTCACCGAGCGCATGATCCAGGAGGGCCTCCGGCCCCGGGCGGTGACCCGGGATATCGAGTGGGGCATCCCGGCGCCCTTCCAAGGCGCGGAGGGCAAGGTGATCTACGTGTGGGCGGAGGCCGCCTTGGGATACGTATCCGCCACCATCGAGTACTTCCGCAACCGCGGCGATGAAGCCGGGTGGAGAAAATTCTGGTTTGGGGACGAAGTGTGGCAGGTCTACACCCAGGGGAAGGACAATATCCCCTTCCACACCCTGATCTTCCCGGGCCAACTCATCGCCTCCGGGGAAGGCTACCACCTGCCGGACCAGATCTCCGCTACCGAGTACCTGAACTGGATCGGCGGGGAGCAGTTCTCCAAAACCATGAGGGTGGGGATCTACGCCGACGAGGCCCTGGAGCTGTTGCCCCCGGTGTACTGGCGGTTCTACCTCCTCTACAACCGGCCGGAGAAGACCGACACCAGCTTCTCCTGGGAGGAGTTTGACAAGGCGGTTAACGCCATCCTGGTGGACAACATCGCAAACTTCATCCACCGGGTGCTGTCCTTCGTCTGGTCCCGCCACGACGGCCGGGTACCCGAGGAGGACACCGAACCCGAGATCGCCACCGCCATCCAGGAGACGTACGAGTTCGTGGTGAAAACGGTGGAGGGGGGGAGCCTGGCCCCGGCCCTGCGGAAGATCGCCCAGCTGGCCCGGGTGGGGAACGAGTACTTCCAGAGGAAGGCCCCCTGGAAGACGCAGGACGCGAAAGCGGTGGCCTCGGCAGCGCATCTTGCCAAGGCCCTGGCCATCTTCCTGGAGCCGTTCATCCCCATGTTCTCCCG
>DQVA01000121.1 GCA_015661965.1 Candidatus Bipolaricaulota bacterium | reverse complement strand
TGGTCGAAGGAGGAGTACGACATCGCCATTAAGTTGACCGACCATCTGAAGGGCATGTACTACTCCGGCCAGCCCCACCCTTACCTTAAGTACAAGACGTTCGCCATGATGTTCTTCGCCGGCTCCACCCGGACGCGGATGTCCTTCGAGACGGCGATGACCCAGCTCGGGGGGCACTCCCAGTTCATCAGCCCCAAGACGCTGCGCCTCTCGTTGGAGGACAAGCCCGGAGCCGGGGAGACCATCCAGGATACCGCCAAGGCCATGTCCCGGTTCTGCGACGGGATCGGGATCCGGCTCTTGGACGACGCCATCGACTACTACGGCCATGGGGACGCGGTGATCAGGAAGTTCGCAGAACATGCTGACGTCCCGGTGATCAACATGGCCTCGGACATCAACCACCCCTGCCAATCCCTGACGGATATCTACACCATCATGGAGAAGATCGGCGAGCCCAAGGGCAAGAAGATCGTGATCACCTGGGCTTACTCCCCCTGGATCCGGGGCCGGTGCTCGGTTCAGGGGACGGCGCTGATCGCCGCCATGTACGGGATGGAGGTGGTAGTGGCCCATCCCCCCGAATACGACCTGGATCCGAAGGTGATGGATCAGTGCCGGGAGCTGGCCAGCAAGTCCGGTGGCTCCTTCGAGATCACAAACGATATGGACAAAGCCCTGGACGGGGCCACCATCGTGTTCCCGCGCAACTGGTTCACCGGGCGCCGCTACGAGGTCGGAAAAGAGGAGGAGCTCAAAATCGCCCGGAAGTACGCGGACTGGCGCTATACGGCGGAGCGTCAAAAGAAGCTCGGGGCCCCCGGGTACCTGCTCCACTGCATGCCCGTCGATCGGGGGAACGAGGTGGATCCGGAGGTGTGCGACAACGAGCTTTCCTGGATCTACGACCAGGCGGAGAACCGCCTCCACACCCAGAAGGCCATCCTCACCTTGACCCTGGGCGGCCGCCTTTAGGCGAGCCCCTTGCAGGTGGGGGGAGGCGGGGCCATCAGGCCCCGCCTCCCTGTTCCCATCCGGCGTTACGGGGACGGACGCCCGGCCGCTTCCCGGTACTCCTCCACCAGGGAGCGGATCAGGTCCGGTACCGATACGATCTCCCGCACCCGCCAAGCATTGGCCCCGGCGAAGGCGAACCCCTCCTCCAGATTACCCCGCTGGGCATTGGTCAGGGCCATGGCGATGCAATACGGGCTGCGGCGGAAATCGCAGGTGCGGATACAGTGATAGGGGCAGGTGAACGGCTTCCGCTCCCCCCGCTCCACCGCCGCCAGGAACTCGTTGCGGATGGCGCGGCCGGGAAGCCCTACCGGGCTATTGATGATGACGATGTCCTCGGGGCGGGCCTCGATGTAGGCCTGTTTGAACCCGGCGGCGGCATCGCATTCGTGGGTGGCTACGAAACGGGTCGCCATCTGGACTCCGGCGGCGCCCAGCTTCAGGAACCGGTGGATATCGGCCCCGCTGTAAATGCCCCCGGCTGCGATCACCGGGATCTCCCGCCCGAACCGGGCGGCGAAGGGCCGTACTGCCTCGATCACCTGGGGGACCAGCCGCTCCAGGGCATAGGCGGGGTCAGCGAGCTGGTCGGGGCGGAACCCCAGATGTCCCCCTGCCTGCGGCCCCTCCACCACGAAGGCGTCCGGGAGGCAGCCATACCGGTCCGACCAGCGTTTGCAGACGATGGCTGCCGCGCGACCGGAGGAGACGATGGGCACCAGCTTGGTGTGACAGCCCGGCGGGCGGAGTCGGGGCAGGTTCAAGGGGAGGCCGGCCCCGGAGAAGATGACGTCCACCCCCTCCTCGATTGAGACCCGCACCATATCCTCGAAGTTGGTGAGGGCGACCATGATGTTGACCCCGAGGGGGCCAGCGGTCAGGCCCCGGGCACGGCGGATCTCCCGCCGCAGGGCGCGGATGTTTGCCTCCGGGAAGTTGGTGGCGAAGTCCGGCTCGAACATCCCGATCCCAGCGGTGGCGATCACCCCAATACCCCCCTCCCGGGCCACGGCCGAGGCAAGGCCGGACAGAGAGATGCCCACTCCCATCCCCCCCTGGACGATGGGAAGCGGGGCGGTGAGGTCCCCGATGCGCAGCGGCGGCAACCCTTCGGCTGACATGACCCCCAAGCTAGGAAGAGGATTAGGCAAAGCCTCCCGGCTCGCTCGGCATTATACCCCGGTGGCGGGGCGGAGACTGGGGGCTTGTTTCCCGGGCCTGACCCGGTGAACATCTCGGCCAGGAGGAGCACATGAAGCTGATCGGAGTGGACATCGGAGGCACGCGGACCCGGATCGGGGCGTTCGATGCTGGGAGGTTCTTGGCTCGACGGGCGTTCCCCACCCAGGGGGTTGACGAGCTGGTATCGGGGATCCGGGCGGTGCTCTCCCAGGTGGGTTGGGATGTCCCCGCGGCCATCGGGGTGGGTGCACCTGCCCCCATGGACATGCGGGCCGGGGTGATCCTGGGTTGCCCCAATCTCCCCCACTGGCGGGGGGTGGAGGTGGTGACGACCCTCACGGCCGAGTTCGGTTGCCCTGTGTACTTGGCCAACGACGCAACCTGTGCGGCCATCGGCGAGCTGGAGTTCGGTCGTCGGGCCCAGGATTTCGTGTACGTGACCTGGTCCACCGGCATCGGCGGTGGGATCGTGGCCGGGGGGCGG
>DQVA01000142.1 GCA_015661965.1 Candidatus Bipolaricaulota bacterium | reverse complement strand
GGATACCTGGTGGGGGAGGTGGAGTACCGCCAGGTGACCACGGCCTGGCAGGAATGATCGAGGTCGAAGGGCTCTCAGTGGAGTATGGTGCCGGGCGGTACGGCGTGCTGGCCTTGGATGACGTGTCCCTATCCGTGAAACAGGGGGAGTTCGTGGCGGTGGTGGGGCCCTCCGGCTGCGGCAAGTCCACCTTGCTTTTTGTGTTGGATGGGCTGGTTCCCCCCACCTCGGGCACCGTGAAGATCGAGGGGGAACCTGTACGGGACATCCGGCGGGACGTGGCCCTCATCCTGCAGGACGCCGGTCTTCTCCCCTGGAAGACCGTACGGCAGAACGCGGAGCTGGCCTTGAGGATCCAGGGCCGCAAGGAGGATGTGGGGGGGGTATTGGAGCAGCTGGGGCTAGCTGGGTTCGAACGGCGGTTCCCCGGGGAGCTCTCGGAGGGGATGCGCCGACGAGTGGGGATCGCTAGGGCCCTGGCCCTGCACCCCAAGGTGCTCCTGATGGACGAGCCTATGGCCAACTTGGACTCCATCACCCGGGAACGCATCCAGAACCTGATCCTGGCACTGTGGAACAGGCTTGGGTTCACAGCGGTTCTGGTCACACATGACATCGAGGAGGCCGTGTTCCTGGGGCAGCGGATCTTCGTGTTCACCCCCCGGCCGGGGCGGGTGGCGGAGGTAGTGGACAACCCGGACATGGGGCGGGTGGACTACCGGGACAGCGAGGCGTTTCGGGCCCGGGTGCACCACCTGCGGGAAGTGTTGGTGGGAAGCGCGATATGAAACGGACGGTACAGTACATCCTCGCGGCATTGGCGGTGCTGCTCCTGTGGGAGGGGGCGTCGTTGATCCTGCTGGCCACCCGGGGAAGGATGATCCTACCTACGCCGGTAGCCACCCTGGGGGAGGCGAGGCAGTACTTCGGGGAGTTGGCCTCCGCCTTTGGCGCCTCCGCCCTCCGGTTCTTGCTGTCGCTTCTGATCTCCTTCGCCATTGGACTGCCCCTCGGGCTCCTGATCGGCTTCGAACGGAACCTGTATCAGGCTCTATCTCCCCTCATCTATCTCACCTATCCCATCCCACCGGTGGCCCTGCTGGTGTTCCTGTACCTGGCGTTCGGGGTGGGGGAAGCGGTGAAGGTAGTGGTGATCACTGCCGCTCTTTTCTTCCAGGTGCTAGTGGCGGCCCAAGGGGCGGCACGAGGCATCCCCCGCACTTACGTGACCGCAGTCCGCTCCGCGGGTGCCTCCCGGTGGCAGCTCTACCGGCATGTGGTGGTGCCGGCCACTCTGCCGGAGGTGCTCACCTCCGCCCGGGTTTCGGTGGGGTTGGGCATCACCATGCTGTACATCGTGGAGACGAAACTGGGGTTGGTGGGGGGGCCTCGCACCGGGCTGGGCAGGTTCATCGAGTACTATACGTTCCGGGCGGAGCTCTCCCTGGCCGGGGTGGTGGGGCTGTCCTTGTTGGGGCTTATGTTCTATGCCCTGCTGGAACTGCTTGAGCGGTGGCTTTGCCGCTGGAAGCACGTGGGAGGTCCGGGTGGGGCTTAAGCGGGTGTTGTTCGTGTATAACTCGGAGAAGCCGGGGGCCGAGGAGGTCGCCCGGGGCGGGGTGGAATGGTGTCAAGCCCACGGGCTCAAGGCCGTGCTTACCCCCCGGCGGGAGTTCTCGGCCGAGAAAGTGGATCTGGTGGTAGCGGTTGGGGGGGATGGAACTTTGCTTCGGGCGGCTGCCACCATCTACCCCCAGGAGATCCCGATCCTGGGGGTGCACATGGGGTCATTGGGCTTTTTGGCCTGTTGCGGAGCGGAGGAGCTGGAGCGGGCCTTGGAGCTGGTGGTGGAGGGGAAAGCCGTTCAAGAGCGCCACCTACGCCTTGAGATCCAGGGGCGGCCTGAGACGGCCCTCAACGACGTGGCCGTCTTGGGCACTGCCGAGGTGAGGTTCACCGAGCTTTCTCTGTGGGCTGAGGGAGAGGAGATCTTGGCCTTCCCCGGGGACGGGCTGGTGGTCGCTACCCCCACTGGGGCGTCCGCCTATGCCCTGTCCTGCGGGGGCCCCTTGGTGCATCCGCAGGTGGAAGCCCTGATCGTGGCCCCGGTGGCGCCACATCGGCTTGATATCAGGCCGCTGCTCCTGCCGCTGGACCGACCGCTGCAGGTCAGGGTGCACTATCCGGCGGAGCTGTGGGTGGACGGTGACCCGGTCAACGGGCTCGCTGCTGGGGAGCGAGTGGAGGTGCGGGTGGCCCAAGCCAGTACGGTGCTGCTGCGGCTCCCCGGGGAGGAGGGGTACTTTACCCGGCTGCGGCGGCGCTTGAGCTAGCGGCCTTGCGTCAACAACCCGCCGAAGTCCACGGTGAACTCCAGCACTGCCCTCCCCTCCAATCGCTGCGGCGTGCCCAAGAACTCGGTCCAGGCCGCCGCCGTCGCCGTAGCCCAGCTCACCCTTACCCGCTGCGGACGGGGCCGGGCCCGCGAGGGGCTTACCCCTTGCAGGTTGAGGAGGCGGAGCTGAGTGGTGCCCCCGGCACGCCAGGGGATGACGATCACGCCGCGCGGGGCATCCACCTCCAGGGCGGGGGACACACCTGCCTCCTCCCATACATCCAGGAAAGCCCGTCTTTGAGCCTCCGCCTCCCGATGCCCGCCGCTGGTGTCCCAGGGCTCCGCTGCCCAGAAGTACCAGCGTTCGTAAGGGGCTGAGGAGTACACCACCCGGCCCTGGCCGAACTGGCACACGCTCGTCTCTTCGTGCTCTGAATCCAGCTCCCAGGCGTGCATCCTGAAGAGGTCGGCGAGGGCGAAGTCGTCCCGCCGCCGGCCCCATTGGTCGTAAAGCGAGGTCTCCCCGGTGGCCACCAGAACCCCGCCGGCGGCCACGTACTCCCGGAGCGCCTCAGCCGCCTCCCCGGACATCGCCTCCCAACCGGGGACGATCACCGCCTCGTACCCCCCCAGCCGATCCAGCTCCCCCTCGGTGATCACCCGGAACGGGATATGACTTTCCAGGAGCAGCATCAGCATCCCCAGAAAGCCGTCGGAGTAATCTCCTTCCTCCCACGAGCCGCGGCCCCGGAAGTCCAAGGTGCTGCGGGAGAACACCACCGCCACCTCCGCCCAGGGCTCGAGCTGCGGGGAGTAGAGGAGCTCGCGGTGCTCCCCAAGCCACCGGAAGAGTTCGCGGCGGAACCCCGGGTCTGGAACCCCGGACATCGTCTCGTTCCCGGAGGTGTAATAAGAGAAACCCGTGAGGATCACCGCCGCGGCGTGGAGGCGCGCCAATTCCCGCGTCCAAGGGTGCCCTGCCTCCACGTAAGAAAGGAGCCAGGAGGGCTTGCCCGCGGCTAGGTCAACGTGCTGCCAGGCGAGGAGCTTGGCCACAAGCCACAGCCAGGTGTAGTACTGTGCCGGCCGGCGCACCGGCCCCCACTCGTGGGCCACCAAGTCGGACACCTCAGCGAGCACGGCGGGATCTGCCCCGGTCTGGGTGGTATGGGCGGCGAACCCGGTGGACGACTCCACGATCAGCTTCACCGCCGGGGCCGCCGCTTTGATCTCCTCGCGGTAGGCGGTCAGGAAGTCCCGGATCAACCGATAGCGCCAGCCCACGAACTCTAGCCACGCCGGGTCGTCCCAATCCGGGGAAAATGGTGGCGCGGGGAGCTCCCGTCCCGTCTGCTCCCGGAAAAGCTCCCGGGCAAACGGCCCGACGTCCGGCCATTCGTCCTTCCACCCCTCCCCGAAGCTGTGCCTGAGGAACGGCACGTCCAGCCAGATCCCGTCGATTCCCGTGCGGGCAAGTCCCCGTGCCTGGCGGAGCGCCAGGGCCCGTACGTCGGGGTGGGCGGGGGTGAGCCAGGCGTCCTCGCAAGTGCGACACACCCAGAACGGCATCCCCGGCTGGGCCCCGTAGAACAGGGCTTTGTTGCCGCTTATCCCGGTCTGGAGCCAATCGGGGTGCTGGACGGCCAGGCTCGCGTCCTCCTTCCCCGGGTCCACCCGGCCGTCCCCGTCCTGGTCCAAATCCGGGGTTACGTACTCCAGCGGGGCGACGTAGATGAGGTAACGTACCCCGGGATGCTGGGAGTGGACGTAGCTGGCCCTTTGCGCCACCTCGGCGAGGTCCCGGGACAAGTACGGCTCGTATAGACAGCGCCAATCGTCGCTGATCCCGGTCCAATCCAGGATGACCGTGGCCCCATCCGCCACCGCCCGGTCCACCGCCGCGGCCCAGCTTGCGAACGTACCGGAAGGGTAGTCCCAGGGGGTGGCGATCCTGGCCCCCCACAGCCAATCGGACCCCGGGTGAGCGGGGAGGGAAAGTCCCACGAGGGAAATAAGCAAAATCCATTCGCCGAAACGTCCCCGCCTGACCCCCATTTCTTTCGCACCATACCATGCGCTAGAGGATGCCGCCAGCTCAACACTTCGCTTTCCTATCTTAAGCCATGAAGATCCAAGAGCCTTGATGCCGGCCCGGGCCCTCTGAGCCAACCCCGCCACCACTTGCTACAACCTGGCGGCGGGTGGCAACCGGCCGCGGCCGTGTGATAGACTTCCTCCGCTATGCGACGCTGGCCATATCCGGCCCTGGGGCTTTTCGTCCTCGCCGCCGACCGGCTTACCAAGGCGTGGGTGGCCGCTTCCTTGTCCCCAGGGGAGTCCATCCCTCTACTGGGTGACTTGCTACACCTCACCCGGGTGCACAATCCGGGGGGAGCGCTCGGCCTCTTCCCCCAGCATCGCACTGCTTTCCTGGTTATCTCTGGGGGAGTGGCCCTGGCCCTGACCTTCGTGCTGGGGCTAGGGGGGAACCGGTGGTTGAGG
>DQVA01000244.1 GCA_015661965.1 Candidatus Bipolaricaulota bacterium | reverse complement strand
GTGTTCCTCCTCGGCCTATACCTCGATGGGCTGATCTTCGACCACAACCAGGGGCGCTGCTTTTACTTCACCTTTGGAGACGATCGCGCGGAGGAGGTCCTGGCGGCGGGCGGGGATGCGCCGTCAGGGGACTTCTCCTTAAGGAGCCTGGAAACCGACACCCCCAAGGCGCGGTTCCTCGCCCAGGTGGAGCGGGCCAAGGAGTACATCCGGGCGGGTCACATCTACCAGGTCGTCCTCTCCCGCCGGCTCCTCGCCCGGTTTCGGGGGGACCCCAGCACGGTATACGGTCGCCTGCGGGACTTGAACCCTTCGCCCTACATGTACTTCCTCGATTTCGGCGACGTGCAGGTGGCGGGCTCAAGCCCGGAGATGTTCCTGGCGGTAAAGGGGGACAGGCTGTTCACCTGCCCCATCGCCGGCACCCGACCGGTGACCGGTGACCCGGCCCGCGACGAGGCCTACAGGGAGGAACTCCTCTCCGACGAGAAGGAACTCGCCGAACACAACATGCTCGTGGACCTGGCGCGGAACGACATCGGGCGGGTGGCCCGCTTCGGGAGCGTCCGCGTCAGCGAGTACCTCAAGGTGGAGCGGTTCAGCCACGTCCAGCATCTGGTGTCCTTGGTGGAAGGAAGACTCTCCGAGGGCAAGGACGCCTTCGACGCCTTCGCGGCGCTCTTCCCCGCGGGGACGGTGAGCGGGGCCCCCAAGGTGCGGGCGATGGAGATCATCGCCGAGCTCGAGGAGGGCCCCCGGGGGCCATACGCCGGAATCGTTGGCTACTTCTCCACAAACGGCAACATGGACTCCGCCATCACCATCCGCACCCTGTTCGCTAAAGGGAGAAACCTCTACCTCCAGGCGGGAGCAGGGATCGTAGCCGATTCCGTGCCGGCCCGGGAGTGGACGGAGACGGAAAAGAAGCTGGGGGCATTGCTCGCCGCCCTGGAGCTGGGGGTGGCGCCATGAGGATCCTGGTGATCGACAACTACGACTCCTTCACCCACAACCTGGTGCAGTACCTGGGAGAGCTGGGGGCGGCCCCGGTGGTCTTCCGCAACGACGCGCTCACCCTGGAGCAAGTGGGAAAGCTCGTCCCTTGCGGGATCGTGATCTCCCCCGGCCCAGGCCATCCAGCCGACAGGAGGTACTTTGGGATCTGCGCGGACGTCCTGCGGGAGGTGTCGCCACGGGTCCCCACCCTGGGCGTGTGCCTCGGACACCAGGGGATCGGGGCCGTGTACGGGGGCCGGGTGGTAGGGGCGCGGGAGCTGCGCCACGGGAAGACCTCCCGGATCTACCACGATGGAAAGGGCGTTTTCCGGGGACTGCCCAACGGCTTCCGCGCAGCGAGGTATCACTCGCTCGTCCTCCAGCGCTCCTCCCTTCCCGAGGAGCTTGAGCTCTCGGCCGAATCGGAGGACGGCGAAGTGATGGGGGTACGGCATCGGCACTTCCCCATCGAGGGGATCCAGTTCCACCCGGAGTCCGTGCTCACCGAACACGGAAAGAGGATCCTCGCGAACTTCCTTGAGGAGGTTAAGCGATGGCAGCGGCAGGCATGCGAAGTGCGATAGTGGCCCTGGCCGAAGGGAAGCTGGACGGGGAGCTCGCCGCAGCCGCGATGACGGAGATCATGGAGGGGTGCTGCAGCCCGGCCCAGATCGGGGCGTTCCTCATGGGCCTGCGCGCCAAAGGGGAGACCCCGGAGGAGATCGCTGCCATGGCCCGGGTGATGCGCGACCACGCGGTCAGGATCGCACCGAAGGTCGAGGGCCCCTTGCTCGACCTTTGCGGCACCGGGGGCGCTCCCGTGAAGACGTTCAACGTCTCCACCATCGCCGCCTTCGTGGTCGCCGGGTGTGGGGTGGCGGTGGCCAAGCACGGCAACCGCTCAAGCACCGGAAAATGCGGCAGCGCCGACCTCCTGGAGGCCTTAGGGGTGGACTTGGAGGCCGACCCTGGGGTCGCCGAGAAGGCGATCGAGGAAATCGGAATTGGGTTCCTGTTCGCCCCTCGGTTCCACCCAGCAATGCGGCACGCCGCCGGGCCCCGCAGGGAGCTCGGTATCCGCACGGCCTTCAACCTGCTCGGGCCCCTCACCAACCCCGCCGGGGCGGACGTCCAGCTCCTGGGGGTGTGCCGTCTCGAACTCGTGGAGCTCTTTCCCAAGGTCCTGCGGCTCCTGGGAGCGAAACGAGCCCTGGTGGTCCACGGCCGCCACGGCCTCGACGAAATCTCCACCTTAGGGCCGACCTACGTGGGGGAGCTCCGGGACGGGAGGATCGAGCATTACGAGATCCGCCCCGAGGAGTTCGGCCTGCGGCGCGTGCTCCCGCAGGAGGTCGAAGCCCTCGCAGCCGGGGAGGCCGCCGCGGTCGCCCAGGCGATCCTGAAGGGCGAGCTCAAGGGCTCCCGCTACGAAATCGTGCTCCTCAACGCCGCAGCCGGCCTGTACATCGCCGGGAGGGCGAACTCCATAGCGGAGGGGATGGAGCTCGCAGCGGAAGGCATTGCGAGTGGCCGGGCCTACGCAAAGCTCCAGGCCCTCATCGACAGGATGGGGAGGCGAGATGGATCACCTTGACCGGTTCGCCCAAGCCGCCTGGGAGCGGGTGAAACGGGGCTACTACCGGCCCCAAGATGTCCACTTGCGGAAGCCCCACTCCCTCGTCCGCGCGATCGCCTCAGCCCAGGGGGACGCGATCATCGCCGAGGTGAAGCCCGCCTCCCCCACGGCGGGCGACCTCCTAAAGGGGCGCGGGGTCGCCGAGATCGCGGCCGCCTACGAGGCCGCGGGCGCAGTGGGGATCTCGGTGCTCGTCGATCCGGACCACTTCAGCGGGGCCCTGGAGCACCTCCGGTCGCTCGCGGGGGTTGGGGTGCCGCTCCTGGCCAAGGACTTCGTGGTGGACCCGGTACAGCTTGCGGCCTTCCATCGCGCCGGGGCCGACTGCGCCCTGCTGATCGTGACGCTGTTTGAGCGGGGATACCCCTCCCTGGACCTCGACCAGATGATCGCCCATGCCCACGGGCTCGGGCTCGAGGTCCTCCTCGAGGCCTCCTCCCAAGAGGAGCTCGAGCGTGCCCTCGCGACCGAGGCGGACCTCATCGGGATAAACAGCCGGGACCTCGCCACCTTGGAGGTCTCCCTGCCGCGGGCGGTGAGGGTCCTCCAAGGTGTCAGGCCCCACCCTTCCCGGCCGGTCCTCGCCTTGAGCGGTATCTCCTCCGGGGAGGAGATCCGCTCTCTCAGGAAGGCGGGCTTTTCCGGGTTCCTGGTGGGGACGACGCTCCTTCAGGCGGAGGACCCCGGGGGGAAGCTCAGGGAACTCCTGGCAGCATGAAGGTCAGGGTGAAGATCTGCGGACTTAAGAGCGTAGCGGATGTGTTGGCCGCACAAGGGGCGGATGCCCTGGGGGTGATCGTCTCCACCCCATCTTCACCCCGCAACCTCGACCTGGCGATGGCGAGAAAAGTCCTGTCCGCGGCCCCGCCAGGGGCGCTTAAAGTCGCCGTGACCACTGCCGCCGCAGGGGAGGTCCTCCGGGAGATCGTCGCCACCCTCAAGCCCGATGTCATCCAGGTGCACCGGGAGCTCCCCCTGGCGCGGTGGCGCCGGATCCGAAGGGGAGTACGGGGACCAGCGCTGTGGGGCCTCCTGGGGATCGGGGGCAAGCCGGAGGGGATCCCCCCCCGCGCCCGGGCGCTCCGGGAGGCCCCTTTGGACGGGGTGGTGCTCGACACGAAGCTCGCGGGGAAGAGCGGGGGCACCGGGGTGCCCCATGACTGGGGGGTGAGCCGCCGGCTCCGTGACCTTTTACGGCCGTTGCCGGTGATCCTCGCCGGGGGGCTAACCCCCCAAAACGTCCTGGAAGCGATCCGCAAGGTGGAACCGGACTGGATCGACCTCTCCTCCGGGGTCGAGGAAGGGGGGCACAAATCGCCCCACAAGGTGGCCGAGCTTTTGAAGAAGGTGCGGAATGAAGCTGAGTGAGTTCCCAAGACAGGGAAGATTCGGGCCCTTTGGGGGACGTTTCGTCCCCGAGATCCTGATGCCGGCGCTTGAGGAGCTGGAGGCAGCCTATCGCGACCTTAAAGGCGAACCCGGCTTTAAGGCCCAGCTCGCGGGACTCCTGCGGGACTACGCCGGCCGGCCCTCACCCCTCTACTTCGCCGCCAACCTCACCCAGTACGCCGGTGGGGCGAGGATCTACCTCAAGCGTGAAGACCTCATCCACGGCGGGGCGCACAAGCTGAACAACGCCCTGGGGCAGGCCTTGCTTGCCAAAAGAATGGGGAAAACGCGGCTCATCGCCGAGACCGGCGCGGGCCAGCACGGCACCGCCACCGCCATCGCCGGCGCGGTCCTGGGGCTCCAGACCGAGATCTACATGGGGGCCCTCGATGCCAAGCGTCAGCAGATGAACGTGTTCCGGATGGAGCTCCTGGGGGCCAAGGTCCACCTCGTAGAGAACGGGGGCAAAACCCTGAAGGACGCGATCAACGAGGCGCTGCGCGACTGGGCGACGAACGTACGTAATACCCATTACCTTGTGGGCTCGGTCGTGGGGCCACACCCCTACCCCATGATCGTGCGGGATTTCCAGAGCGTCATCGGGAAGGAGATCAGGGAACAGATCCTCACCCGGGAGGGGAGGCTTCCGGACCTGTTGGTCGCCTGTGTCGGCGGGGGGAGCAACGCCATCGGGACCTTCTATCCGTTCGCGGACGAAGCGGAGGTAGGGTTCCTGGGGGTGGAGGGAGGGGGCGATGGGGGGCGGCATTCCGCCCCCCTCTCCCACGGCCAGGTGGGGGTGCTCCACGGGATGCGGACCTACCTCCTCCAGGACGAGTGGGGCCAGATCGCGAAGACCAACTCCATCGCCGCGGGGCTTGACTATCCCGGCGTGGGCCCGGAACATGCCCTCTATCTGGCCCTGGGAAGGGCGGAGTACACTACGGTGACAGATGAAGAGGCCCTGTTTGCCTTCCGGCTTCTTTCGCGCCTGGAAGGGATCATCCCGGCGCTGGAGTCGGCACATGCGGTCTACGCAGCCCTGGAGAGGGCAGGGAACATGAGTCCTGAAGAGATGGTGATCGCTACCCTCTCCGGGCGCGGCGACAAGGACCTGGAGACGGCGATCTCCGCTGTGGGGGAAACCGATGGGCTGGGATCGGATCGGGGATAGGTTTTCACGCCTCAAGGCCCGGGGAGAGGGGGCGCTCCTCCTGTACCTCATGGCCGGGGACCCCGACCTGGAGAGATCGCTCGCCTACCTGCGGGCCGCGGTCGCGGGCGGGGCCGATATCCTGGAGCTTGGAATTCCTTTTTCCGACCCAATGGCCGACGGCCCCACGATCCAAAAAGCGGCCCTCCGGGCCCTCACCACAGGAGCTACCCCCAAGACCGCCTTGGACCTCGCCCGCTCCCTGCGAGAGGAGAGCGAGATCCCGCTGGTCATCATGTCCTACTACAACCCCATCCTCCAGTGGGGAGAGGAAGCCTTCACCGAGGAGGCAGCCGCCTGCGGCGTGGACGGGCTGATCGTGCCGGACCTCCCCCCGGAAGAGGCGAGGGGGCTTATGCAGGCGGCGGAAAAAACCGGTCTCGCCCTGATCTTCCTGGTGACCCCGGAAAGCGGGAAAGAAAGGGTCAAGGTGCTCACTGAATGCACTCGCGGGTTTTTGTACCTCGTCGCCCGTTACGGGACGACCGGGGCGAAAGGGGCCCTGGCCGAGGGGACGCTGCCCCTGATAAGGAGAATGCTGGCGCTCGTCCCCCCGACGCTGCCGCTCGTCGTGGGCTTCGGGCTCTCCAGGCCGGAGCATGTCCGGGAAGTCATCTCCGCGGGAGCGGCCGGGGCGGTGGTGGGCTCCCGAGCGGTGGAACAGGTGGCCGCAGGCGTGGCGCCGGAGGAATTCGCGGCCTTCGTGCATGGGCTCAAGGAAGCCACCCGGATCTAGGATGGGGAACATATACCTGATCGGGTTCATGGGGGTGGGGAAGAGCACGGTGGGGAGGGACCTCGCCGCAAGGCTAGGACGCCCTTTTTGCGACACCGACGAGCTCGTCGAAAAGAAGGCGGGGCTCTCCATCCCGGAGATCTTCGCCACTTTGGGGGAGGCCGGGTTCCGCCGGCTCGAGGCCGAGGTGATCGGGGAGGTGGCCAAGGAGGAGGGGCTGGTCGTCGCGCTGGGGGGTGGGGCTCCCTTACAGGACGGAAACTGGCACAGGCTTAAGGGGAGTGGTCGCACCGTCTACCTCAGGGAGGCCCCGGAGGTTCTCGTTGCCCGCCTCGCGGACG
>DQVA01000193.1 GCA_015661965.1 Candidatus Bipolaricaulota bacterium | reverse complement strand
AAGTCCCGCATGGAGGTGCGGGGGCGGTCGTAGGGCAGGGCCTCGATCACGGTGAACCGGGGCCCGCAATCGGTGCAGGAGGTGGCCCAGTACCCGGAGTAGCGGCTGCCCGGGTCGTCGATGTCGGCGAGGCACCGGTCGCAGGTGGCGATGTCAGGGGGGATGGTCCCTCCCGCCCCCTTCCCTTCGGCCGACTTCAGTATCCGGAACCCCGTATCGCCGTTCGGGGGGATCTCCCTTACCGCGATCCCGGAGATCTCCGCCAACGGGGGCGCTTCCTCCTCCAGGGCGCGGAGGAAATACTCCAGCGCTTCCCGGGGCCCCTCCACCTCGATCTCCACCCCGGCATCCCCCAGGTTCCGCACGTGGCCGGCCAGGCCCCGCCGCACGGCGATGCGGTACACGAAGGGCCGGAAGCCGACCCCCTGGACGATCCCGGTTACGGTGACGCGGACGCGGACGGGTGTCTCCATAGCCGGTGATTATAGGGGTTGTCCCGGTGGCCCTGGAGGGAGGAAATCGGGGGACCATGGTCCGGGCTGAGATCGACCTTGAGGCCTTGCGGGCGAACCTGATCCAGGTGCGGGAGCATCTGCCCCGCGGCTGCCTGCTCATGTTCGTGGTCAAGGAGGACGCCTACGGGCATGGCCTCAGGCAGGTGGCCTTGGCCTCCCAGGGGCTGGTGGACTGGTATGGGGTGGCGGACCTCACGGAGGCGCGGCTCCTGCGCCGGTTAGGGCTTTCCCACCCCATCTTCATCATGCTTCCCCCGCTGGGTAGGGCGCTGGTGGCGGCGATTCGTGAGGGCTATCACCTGCCGGTAGGGGATCGGGACATGCTGGCTGAGCTCCGGGCCGCGGCGCGGCGGGCGGGCCGGCCGGCCCTGGTACACCTGGCGGTGGACACTGGGATGGGTCGGTTCGGTCTGCTTCCCGAGGAAGCGGAGCAGGCCCTGCGGGCCCTGTGGGGCGCGGGCCAGCTGCGGGTGGCGGGCGTCTATTCCCACCTCTCTTCCGCCCACACCTCGGGGCGGGATGACATCGCGTTCACCCGGGCTCAGGTGTGGAAGTTCAGGAAGCTGCTTGAGGACTGGGACATGCGCGGGGTGGATATCCCCTTCCGGCACTTGGCCAACTCCGCCGCCGCCCTGGCCTTCCCCGAGGGGACCGCCCCCCCGTTCAACATGGTCCGGGTGGGCACCGCTATCTACGGCTATCCCGAAGGCCCCCAGCCCCCCGCCTTTCCCTTGCGGCCGGTGGCCCGTGTCTGGACGGAGGTGGCGGCGGTGCGGCAGCTCCCTCCGGGCTGGCCGGTGGGCTATGAGCGTTGCTACGTGACCCCGGGGCCGGGCCGGGTGGCCGTGCTGGCCGCCGGCTACTCCCACGGCCTGAGGCAGGGCTTGGAGCGGGTGGCCATCCGGGATGGGCACGCGCCGCTTGTGGGGAAGATCGCCATGGACACGGCCATGGCCGATGTTTCCGGTCTGGGCCGGGTCAAGCGGGGCGATCGGGCGCTGCTGTTCGGCCCGGGGGTGAGGTCGTTTGCGGGTTGGGTCTGCCCGTACCTGGTGCCGGTGCTCCTCTCCGCCCGCCGGCGCTGGCTCCCGCCGCGGTCGGCAACGAGTGCCCCTAGTCCTGTCCGGCCGGAGGACCGGAGGGCCCCTCCACTGTGAGGGCATCGATGGCCAGGTCACGGCCGGCCACGATCTCCACCTGGGCACCACATTCCGGGCAGGCGAGGATGGGGATCGCTTGGTGCCAGCCTTCCTCCGCCAGGTACCGCGCGTCCCCCTGATAGCCGCAGCCGGGACAGCGTACCTCTACCGGCACCTGCTCGATCTCCAGCTCCGAGCCGGCCACCGGGGTCCCCTCGGTCAGGATGCGCCACGCTTCCTTGAGCGCCTCCTGCGATAGGATCAGCAGTTCCCCCTGGCGCACATGCACCTTGACGATCCGGCCTTCTACCGGATGGGCAGAGAGGTGTTCCAAAAGCCCCTCAAGGAGCGAATGCGCCAGGGAATACTCGTGCACGCTACAGTCCCAGAACGGCTAGGAGTTCCTCCACCCCCCGGCCGCTCCTTGCATCCGTGAGCACCGCTCGCCCATGCGGGTTCACCTTGCGGTAGTCCTCCACGATCTTCTGGGGGTCCACCCCCACGATTTCGGCGAGGTCTATCTTGTTTATCGCCACTACGTCGGTCTGGGCGAACATCTTGGGGTGTTTTCTCACCATATCATCGCCCTCGGTCACCGAGATCACCACCAGGTCCTGTTCGGTCCCCAGGGGGAAGTCGGCCGGACACACCAGGTTCCCCACGTTCTCGATGAACAGCACATCCACTGCCGACAGCGGGAACTCCTTCAAGGCGTGGCCCACCCGATGGGCATCCAGGTGACAATCGTCCCCGGTATTGATGACGGCGCTGGGGAGGCCCGCGGTCTGGAACCGTTTGAAGTCATCGTCCCCGGCCACGTCCCCGGCGATCGCCCCCACCCGGACCCCTTTGGCTTGGAGGCGTTGGGCCAGCTGTAGGATGAGGACCGTCTTGCCGGAGCCGATAGCCCCCATCACGTTGATCGCCCGCACCCCCCGATCCGCCAAAAGCTCGTAGTTGCGCTCGGCCAGCTCTAACTGTCGCTTGAGGATGTCCCCAAATCCGGTCTTGATTTCGTGCATGGCAACCGATGTTATCCTCCCTCGCCCGGCAGCCGCAACCGCCCCAGGGGAGCTGACACCGATCAGGTTTTTTTGTGATCCTCCTCAAAAACTGCCGCTGCCGGCACGGACCCCACTTGTCAGCCAGCCCGGTTTCACTGTATAGTGCTATCAACATGCGTAAGGCAGCCGAGTGGGCGGTAACGGCCGCATTCGCACTGGTTGTCTATCTGCTGCTCGTCCTGTGGACGGGCGACCTCGGCCTCTGGTCCCCGGCGGAACTCATCGCCGGGGTCGTCCTTTCCCTGCTGGTGGGGCTGGTGGCAGCCCCCATCCTGTGGGAACGAGGCGGGTTCCGCATGCTCCAACCTCACCGCTGGGTCCTGTTCCTGTTTTACTTGGTGGGGCCGTTCTTCTTGGCTATGGCCAGGGCGAACCTGGACGTCGCTTACCGGGTGATCACCGGGAAGATCCGCCCCGGGATCGTCCGGTTCAACCCCGGCCTCAAGACAGAGGTGGGACAGACCTTGCTTGCCAACTCCATCACCCTCACCCCGGGCACATTGACCGTGGACGTGGACGACGAGTCCGGGGATTTCTACGTGCATTGGATCAACGTTAAGGCCGAGGAGCCGCGCCCGCAGGACGTGTGTGGCCCCTTCCCAACTTGGGCGAGGAGGATTGCGGAATGATCGGGGAGCTCTCCTTCGGGGTGGCGGCAGCGGTGATGGTGGGGTTAATGGTGGTGTCCGTCTTGCGGCTGGCCATCGGTCCCACCGCCGCGGATCGGGCGGTGGCCCTGGACACGATAAACACCCTGGTGGTCACCACGATGGTGCTGCTGGGGGTGGCATTCGGGCAGGTGGTGTACATCGACGTGGCCATCGTGTACGCCCTCCTCTCCTTCATCTCCACCCTCTACATCGCCCGCTACCTGGAAAGGGGGGCACGGTGAACATCCTCATCTACGCATTCCTGGCCATCGGGGCCGCGTTCAACGGCCTGGGGGCCGTTGCCCTGATCCGCTTCCCCGATGTCTATACCCGCATCCACGGCGCCACCAAGTGCACCACCTTCGGGTCCATCTTCTTTATCCTGGCGGTGGTGATCTATGGGTTCGCACATGGTGGGGGGGAAGGGGGCACCTTGGCGGTACACGCCCTGATCGCCCTGGCGGCGCTGCTCATCACCAACCCCACCGGTTCCCATGCCCTGGCCCGGGGCGCCCATCGCGGGGGGATCCGGCCCTTCCGGGCAGTGGTGGACCGGCTGGCGGAGGGTAAGAGATGAGCGTGTGGGCGGCGCTGCAGGTGCTGACCTTGGTGCTGATCGTGGTGGGGGCAGCGTTGGCGGTGTGGCTCAAGGACCTGTTGGCCGCGGTGATCGCCCTGGCCGCCGCCAGCTTGCTCCTGTCCCTGGAGTTCTATCTCCTCCAAGCCCCGGACGTGGCCATCGCCGAGGCGGGCATCGGGGCTGCCTTGACCACCGCCATTTACGTGCTGGCCATCCGTAAGACCCATCGGAAGGAGGAGGAATGAAGTGGGTTAGGGTGGGGGCGCTGCTCCTGGTGGTGGGGTTCCTGATGGGGGCGGCGGCCTGGATGCACCCCTTCGGTCGACCCCCACTGGCGGAGATGGACGGCTATTTCATCCTCAACGCCCAGGCCGAGGCCGGGGCCAACAACGTGGTCACCTCGGTGGTGTTCGATTACCGCGGCTTTGACACCTTGGGGGAGGCCACGGTGTTGTTCTGTGCCGTGGTGGGGGTGGCACTGCTT
>DQVA01000024.1 GCA_015661965.1 Candidatus Bipolaricaulota bacterium | reverse complement strand
CGGGCCCCGGCCCGATGGGCCTCGATCACGTCCCCGATGAACACCGCCAGGGGCCCCTCCGGCCCCAGCACCACGTCCACCGACAGGTCCACCCCCACCATGCGGGCCGCCTCCCGCATCTCGGCGTGGATGGGGTTTTCCTCGTACACGCAGGCATAGGCTTTGGGGTAGACGATCTGCTCGTGGTTTAGGCGGATCGTCTCCGCCCCGCATACCCCGGGCAGGATCATCTTCGGCCCCCCGGAGTAGCCGGCGAAGAAATGCATGCCGATGTGGCCCACTGTCACCACCCGCTCCGCGGAGAGCACAGTCGGGTTCACCGTCACCGAGGTGCCCCGGCTGGTGCGTCCGATCTCCCGGCAGCCCTCGTCGTCGTGGACCTCCACCCGGAACAGCCGCCGGAAGTCGCCCAATATCCGCTCCAGCTCCTCCTCCCGGGGGGAGCGGTGGGTGCCGGTGGCCACCACCACGGTGACGTCCCCGGGGGCGATCCTGTCCCTAAGACGCTCCCAGAGGAGGGCGAGGAGCTCCCGCACGGGCACGGCCCGGGTGTGGTCCGGCACCAGGATGGCCACCCGCTCCCCTTCATGGAACAGGGCGTCCGGGGACTCGATCCCGACGGGGGCCTCCCAAGCGGTGGCGAACGCCTCCGCCAGCGGAACCACCGGGGCGGCCTTGGGCTCCACTACCGTGAACAAATTCTCATCCGGTACCTGGAACGCGATCTCCCCCCGCCCGTAAGCGAGCACGAACCTGGCCATGGTGGGTGGAATTGTACCCGCTTGCGTCCGTGGAAGGCAGGGCCTACCATCAACGGTCAATTTGCCGGACATTTCAAGGAGGTGCGGTGCGCTCTAAGCTGATAACTTCCGAGTCGGTTACCGAGGGACACCCGGACAAGATCGCCGACCGGATCTCGGACGCGGTGCTGGACGCGGTCCTGGCCCAAGACTCGCAGGGGCGGGTGGCCTGTGAGACGTTCGTGATGCAGGGGCTGGTATTGGTGGGGGGGGAGATCGCCACCGAAGCCCACATCCAGCCGGAGAGGATCGCCCGCCGGGTGATTCAGGAGATCGGCTATACCCATCCGGACTACGGCCTGTCCCACGCAGCCTGTGCGGTGGTGTCCGCCCTCCGGCAGCAGTCGCCGGACATCGCCCAGGCGGTGTTGCACGCGGTGGAGTCCCGGGCCGGCTCCTCGGACAGGTACGACCTCATCGGGGCCGGAGACCAGGGGATCATGTTCGGTTACGCCACCTCCGAGACCCCGGAATACATGCCCCTCCCCATTACCATGGCCCACAAGCTGGCCCGGCGCCTGGCCGAGGTACGTAAGGACGGCTCCCTCCCCTACCTCCGGCCGGACGGGAAAACCCAGGTCACGGTGGAATACGAGGGGAAGCGCCCGGTGCGGGCCCACACGGTGCTAATCGCCGCCCAACATGCCCCGGAGGTGGACCTCGCCGAGCTCTCCTCGGACATCCGGCGGCTGGTGGTGGAGCCGGTGCTGGACGGCTGGTTGGACGAGGACACCGAGATCCTGGTTAACACCTCGGGGAGGTTTGTGGTGGGGGGGCCGGCCTCGGACACCGGCATGACCGGCCGCAAGATCATCGTGGACACCTACGGCGGCTACGGCTCCCATGGGGGCGGCGCCTTCTCCGGCAAGGACCCCACCAAGGTGGATCGGTCCGGCTCCTACATGGCCCGTTACGTGGCAGTGAACGTGGTGGCGGCGGGGCTCGCGAAGGAGTGCGAGATCCAGATCGCCTATGCCATCGGCCGGGCCCACCCCTTGGCGGTGAACCTAGACACCTTCGGCACTGGGGTGCTCTCCGACGAAGAGCTCAGGGCGGTGGTCCTCAAGGTGTTCGATTTCCGCCCGGCGGCCATCATCGAGCGCCTGGACCTCAGGCGACCTATCTACGAGCCTTTCTCCTGCTACGGCCACTTCGGCCGGGTGGATCTTTCCCCCAACTGGGAGGCCACCGACCGGGTGGAGGAACTAAAGAGGGCGGCGGCGGAGAGGAGCCGCAGGCTAGTGTGATGGAAAGGCGGGGCAGCGCGGAGCGGGTGACCCTGAAGATCCCGCGGCCGCTTTACCTCAGGCTGCGGCAGGTGATCCAGGGCACCGGCTTCCGGTCGGTGAATGAGTTCGTGGTGCATGTATTGCGGGACCTGGTGGCCGAGCGGGGCAGTGAGCCCAGTGCCCTCACCCCGGAGGAGATCACCGCCATCCGCCGCCGGCTTCGCAAGCTGGGCTACCTGGACTAAAGCTCTGGCGTCTTACGTTGGACCCGGTCCCGGATCCGGGCGATGATCTCCTCCAGGTCCAGTGCCCCCAGGTCCTCCCCGGTCCGTAGCCGCAGGGCGGCCTTCCCCGCCTCCGCCTCCCGGGCCCCGCACACCAGCATGTAGGGGATCTTCTGGAGCTGCGCCTCTCGGATGAGGTAGCGCAGGGTTTTGCCGCCGCGGGTCCAGGCCTCGGCCCGCAGCCCCGCCGTGCGCAGCCTCTCCGCCACTTCCTCGGCGTAGGGGATCTGCTCCTCGGTGATGGGGAGCACCGCCGCCTGCACAGGCGCCAGCCACACCGGGAACGCCCCGCCGTAGTGTTCGATCAGGATGCCGAAGAACCGCTCCAGGGAGCCGAGGAGGGCCCGGTGGATCATGTAGGGGCGGTGTTCCCTCCCGTCCTCCCCGATGTAGGTCATGTCGAACCGCTCGGGGAGGTTGAAGTCGAACTGGATGGTGGTGAGCTGCCAGGAACGGCGCAGGGAGTCCTCGATGTCGAGGTCGATCTTGGGCCCGTAGAAGGCCCCCTCGCCCTCTCTCACGTCGTAGTCAAGGCCCTCGGCCTCGATGGCCCGTCTCAGGGCGGCGGTGGCCAGATCCCATGCCTCTGGGGTCCCCACGTACTTGGCTGGCCGGGTGGACAGGTGTGCCGAGAAGTCGCTGAATCCAAACGCTCTTAAGATCTCCAAGGCGAACCGGAGGACCTTCCTGATCTCCGCCTCTACCTGGTCCGGGCGGCAGATGATGTGGGCGTCGTCCTGGGTGAACCCCCGCACCCGCAGGAGGCCATGCAGCACCCCGGACCGCTCGTACCGGTAGACGGTGCCCAGCTCGGCGTACTTGATGGGGAGGTCCCGGTAGGAGCGGGTGCGGGACTTGTAGATGGCGATGTGGAAGGGACAGTTCATGGGCTTGATGAAGAACTCCTGGCCCTCGATGTCCATGGGGGCATACATCCCCTCCCGGTAGAAGTCCAGGTGTCCTGACCGCTGCCACAAGCGGGCGCGGCCGATGTGGGGGGTGTAGACAAGCTGGTAGCCGGCCGCAAAATGCCGTTCCTTCCAGAAGGACTCGATCTCGTGCCGCACCCGGGCCCCTTTGGGGTGCCAAAGCACCAGCCCTGCCCCGATCGTGTCGTTGTGGATGGAGAACAGGTCCAGCTCCGGCCCCAGCCGGCGATGATCCCTCCTTCTCGCCTCCTCCCGCCAGCGGAGGTGTTGTTCCAACGCCTCAGCGCTCGCGAAGGCGGTGCCGTAGATGCGGGTGAGCATCACCCGGGTGGAGTCGCCCCGCCAGTAGGCCCCGGCCAGGTCCAGGAGTTTGAAGTGCTTGACCAGCCCGGTGGAGGGGAGGTGAGGCCCTCGGCACAGGTCCATGAACTCCCCCTGCTTGTAGAAGGAGATCCGCTCGTCGGGGATCTCGGAGAGGAGCTCCAGCTTGTAGGCCTCGCCCCGCTCCCGGTAGAGCCCGATCGCCTCCTCCCGGGGGAGGAACACCCGCTCCACCGGGTAGTCGGCGGCCACGATCCTTTTCATCTCCTCCTCGATTTCGGGGAGATCCTCGTGGGAGATGGATTCGGGGAACTCAAAGTCATAATAGAAGCCGTCGGCGATGGCCGGGCCGATGGCGAGCTTTGTCCCCGGGAACAGGCGCAGCACCGCCTGGGCCAACACGTGGGCCGCCGTGTGCCGCAGGATCTCCAGGGCCTCGGGGTCCGAGAGCGTCAGCGCCCTCACCTCTCCGTCCGTGGGGAGGGGGTCGCGGATATCGTGGAGCTCCCCGTCGTATAGCGCTCCCACGACCTCCCCGGTGAGCCCCTGCTTCAGGAGGAGCTCTTCCAAGCTCACCCCGGCAGCCTCGAGCAGTTTTCCCTGCGGCAATCGCACTTTGGCCATCCCATCCTCCTCGGCACAAGATCGCCGCTAAACTTATCAGCTCCCCTGCCCCTCCACAACCGTGGGGACTGTGACTAGCACGCCCTTCCATGGCTGACCACTCGCCCGGTCCCAGGTATTGGCGCCAAAGCGCCTGCTGCTCGAATTCTTTTCCGGTTAAGGGGAAAAAGGCGGAGATATCCGGCAGAACCTCGCCCGGGCGTGTCGCGAATTTTGGGGCAAACCCAGGCTTCAGCTAACCCCTCACGCCCCCTTTTCCAGCCTCCTCGCCGTTTGCGCCCGCAATCGAGCTTGTAGATAATCTCCGGCTTGGGGAATCGCTGGTCCCGCAGCTCGGTCCCCCGCCCCAGCTCCCCACTCAATGGGGGGTTGCCCCCCGCTCCCCTTCCCCCACCGTGCGGATCGGACTTCAGCCCCTCATCTTCCCTCCAGTTTCCGCAGCAGCCCCTGCAGGGCGTCCACCTCCTCTTGAGACAGGGGGACTACCTCCCCCGGCCGCAGGTCCCCCAGCGTCACGGGCCCAATGGTCAGCCGCACGAGCCGGGTGACTCGGTAACCAAGAGCAGAAAAACCGCGGCGGATCTCACGCTTGCGCCCCTCGCTCAGGGATAGCTCCACCCCCTTTCCCGCCGCTTTCAGGTCTTTGGGGGCAAACAGCCCGTCCTCGAGCCGAACTCCCTGTCGCAAGCGAGCCAGGTCCCGCCGGGCCAGTGGGCGGTCCAGCTCCACCCGATACCGCTTCTTGACCCCGAACCGGGGGTGGGTTAAGAAGTAAGCCAGCTCTCCATCATCGGTCAGAAGTACAAGCCCCTCCGAGTCCCGGTCGAGCCTCCCCACCGGGAACAGGCGCAGCCCGGTGGGGACGAATTCGGCCAAGGTCCTTTCGGCGTGGGGATCTGCCAGGGTGCTCGTCACCCCTCGGGGTTTGTACAGCTTCAGGTAGTGCTTTTCCCCACGCAGGGACACGGGGCGCCCGTCCACCTCCACCCGATCTCGGCTGGGGTCCACCTCCTGCCAAGGTCCATTGGCGGGGCGGCGGTTCACCCACACCCGGCCGGCCTCGATCAATTCGTCCGCCTTACGGCGGGAGGCCACCCCGGCCGCCTGCAGGAACTTGTTGAGCCGCATCCCGGGGGAAGGATAGGGGCCCTGGCGATGCGCGGCCAGGGGGGATAGCTTTTCGGTATGGAAACGGGAGGAGATGAGTGCCGTCGCCTCACCCGCCCCTCCCAGCTGCGGGCGCTCTTGGCCCGGCATGGGATCCGGCTGCGGCAGGGGCTGGGGCAGCATTTTTTGGTGGACGGTAACGTGCTTTCCCACATCGTGGCGGCCGCCAGGGAGCCCGGGGTGAAGCGGGCGGTGGAAATAGGGGCCGGGGTGGGGACCTTGACCTGCGCCCTTGCCCCCCACCTGGAGCGACTGTGGGCGGTGGAGCTGGACCCACGGCTCATCCCCCTCCTACGGCAAACCGTGGCCCCCTGGCCCCAGGTGGAGGTGATCCAGGGAGATTTTTTGGCCCTGCCCTTATCCCGGTTCGGCGAAGGGCTCCTACTGGTGGGCAACCTACCCTACCGGATCACTGGCCCGGTGCTGCTGAAGCTGATCCGGGAGAGGGAGTGGGTGGATTGGGGGGTGTTTCTGACCCAACTTGAAGTGGCGGAGAAGCTGGCCGCACCCCCCGGGCCGCAGGCCTCCCGGTTGGGGCTCCATATACGGGCCTACTACCAGCTGGAATTCCTACGCCGGGTACCGCGGACCGTGTTCTTTCCCCGTCCGGAGGTGGACTCCGCCCTGCTCCGCCTGCGGCGTCTGCCCGTGCCCCGCATTTCCTCTCCCCCCGAAGCGTTCGAGGCCACGCTGAAGCTCGTGTTTTCCGGGAGGAGGAAGACCCTGCGGGGACTGTTACGGGACTCGTTGCCCCGGGGAGGGGCGGCGGAACTCCTGGAGGGGCTTGGTCTTGATCCCCAGCTGCGGGGGGAGGCCCTGGACATCCCCGCGCTGGACCGCCTTGCCCAGGCACTACGGGAGCAGGGGGTGGTGTGAACAGTGGTTGGGAAGGGGGAGGGGGTCACGGTACCCCCTCCCCCTTGGCTAGCCTCAGCCGGGGACCGGGATCTCCAGTTCCGCGGGCTCCAGGATGTGAGGCAAGGGCTGTAGAGCTTGGTCCCACACTCCGGTCAGGGAGACCCTCACCCCCCAGGGAGCGGGGAGTTCCTCCGCGGGAGCGAAGGTCAACCTGAACAACGGGCCGGCTACCGGAACCGCCCCCGACACAAGCTCCAGCCGGAAGGCCAGGGTGCCCGCCTCTGGCTCGGGTGCCAGCAGGGCGAACTGATAGCCATCGCTGGCCTCCATCGTTACCCCGCCTGCCAGCGCCGGCGGCGTGAAATAAAGCACCCCTTCGATGGCTCCGATCTCGGGCATATCCACCGCGAGCTCCACCAGCCCCTCCTCGGTAAGCCCGAGGGAGAAATGCGGGGCGGTGAGGGTGAACCGGGCCGAACTGGTCCGCACCCGGTGGGGGAGTTCGATTCCAGCGGTGTCCTCCACCCGCTCTACCGACAGTTGGGCAGTAACCTCCTGGTAGGTGTCCACTCGCCCCACCAGGGTCCACTGGACCTCCAGGACCTTGCCCGCTTGGGGAGAGCGCCCCGGCCGGAGCCCCAACTCCAGCTCGATCAGTCCGGCCTGGGGATCAACAGCCTGGTCCTTTATCCGCCAGCCGCCCGTGGGGGTGAGCGCCACCACAGATACCGACTGGGTGGGGGAGTAGCGGAGGGAGAGGACCAGTGAGGCGATGGTTTCCCCGGTGGTCCACACCTCCACCCCCTGCTCCCGGGGTTTGAGCTCGAACTCCGGCTGGCCGAAGAAGATGGCTCGGGCAGGCGTCACTGCCTGGATCCCCGCAAAATAAGTAGTGGTCACCTGGTAAGGGTGGATTTCCGCCAGCTTAACGCGGTGTTCCAAAAGCAGGCTCGCCCCCACTGGGAACGGCCCCTGCAGAGTGAGGGTGCTGACGAGGGTACGGGAGGAATCGTCCGATACGGAAAGGGGGCGGCCGCTGGGATCGATCAGGGGAATCTCCCCCAATCGGTCTTG
>DQVA01000191.1 GCA_015661965.1 Candidatus Bipolaricaulota bacterium | reverse complement strand
TGGTCGATGTTCCGCTCGTCCGTGTCGTCGGCCACGATCAGGATCAGCGTGTCCATGTTCTCAAACCGCCCCTGAATTTGGGGCGTCTGTATGTTGTCGTTGTTGGTGGTCCAGGAAAGGCCCTCGAGGTCCACCCGGGCCACCTGCTGATCTTCAGGAAGGGCAGAAACGCCTGTGCTCACGGAGATCGGACCCGGCGGCGGCGGTGGAGGAGTGGCACCGGCCAGAACGTTCTCATCCACGTACTCCCAGGCACCTTCCTTCCAGCCAGCTGAAGCGGGGAGGATGTGCGTCCACTGGGGGATACTCCCTCCGGTGGTCCACTGCCGATCGCCGACCTTGATCGCCCGCTTGTTGTTCGCCGCGTCCACCCAGAAGTAGATGCCGGAGCCGGCGGTGAACTCCCGGAAGACCTGGTTGTTCGCCTCGATGTAGGCGCCGGTCTTGAAGTCGAAGATCACAAGATCGGCGGTGAACTCGTCGATCCCACAGTCACCCTTCTCCGGATCGTTGATCACCACAAAAAACCGGGCACCCTCCCAGATGCCCTCGATCTTGTTCCCAGACGCGTCCGCAAAATACGCGTCAAACCCAAACGCCGTTGCCCCAAACACAACGGCCGCCACTAACCCTAGCAGCAACACTTTGCTCCTCAACTTGCTACCTCCTTTCACTTCGGGATCCCTTGACCCCACGGTCCTTGTGCCCTGCATCTCCCCCTCCTTTCGGTGCTGCGATCGTCCATCACCTCCGAAATCTCAAGGTGAGGAGCGACAACGCAATGTGAATCCTAGCACATCCCACTGCCCCAGTCAATACGGCGATTCTGGCCTCGCTCCATGTCCTGCTACAGTTGGCCCGTATGTTAGCACCTCCTCACCCCACGAGTCAACTTGCCCGGCCGCCCCCCTCCCCTGAGGGGAAGAGCCAAAGCGGACCGGGCACGGCTCATACGGGCAGCTGTCAAAGATCGAACCACAGGGGATTAAACCACCGCACACCACCAAGGCCCAACCTGCCCGTCCACCCCGGTCCGGACGTTCGTCCCCTCAACTGGTTGGGGGAGTCATCCCCAACCCATTATTATAGGGGAGGGAGATGCATCCGGTATTGGTGAGGATAGGGCCGCTGGAGATCCGCTACTACGGGCTCATGTACGTGATCGCCTTCGTGCTCGCCTACTTCCTCATCCGGGCCGAAGCCCGCCGCAAGGGGCTCCCGCTGAAAGGCGAGGACCTGTTGGACCTGTTCCTGCTAGCCATTCCCCTGGGACTCCTGTTCGCCCGCGCCTATTACGTGGCCTTCCAATGGGATTGGTACCGGGATAAGCCCTGGGAGGTGGTGAAACTGTGGCACGGGGGCCTGGCCATCCACGGGGGCCTGCTCGGCGGGGCGCTGGCCCTGTGGATCTTCTCCCGCTGGAAGCGGGTACACCTGTGGCCGCTGGCCGACTCAGTCGTCCCGGCCCTCATCCTGGGCCAGGCCCTGGGCAGGATCGGCAACTTCTTGAACGGGGACGCCTACGGGTTGCCCACCTCCCTCCCCTGGGGGATCACCTTCCCCCCCACCTCCCCGGCGGGGTTGGCCTACCCGGGCCAGCCCCTGCACCCGGCCATGCTGTACGAGTGCCTGGGGAACCTCATCCTGTTCGGCGTCCTCTGGGGCCTACGCCGGCGGCCGGCCAAGCCCGGCTTCCTCACCGCCCTCTATTTCATGGGCTATTCCCTGGTGCGGGGCCTCACCAGCATCGTGCGGGGGGATTCGCTGTGGCTGGGGCCGATCCGGGCCGCTCATGTAGC
>DQVA01000080.1 GCA_015661965.1 Candidatus Bipolaricaulota bacterium | reverse complement strand
CCTTCCAAGCGCGCGTCGGCGAAGCGCAGGGGAGATCGGCGTCGGGGGGAGCCGAAGATTTCGCAGACCGGGCACTGCCCACAGGTGGAGGCAGGACGGGAACCATCACAGACCTCGACATCCAGGCCTCGCAGCGCCTTCTCGACGTTGTCTCGGAGCCACCCCTTTAGGGTAGTAGCCGGGATCACCGGGGTAGTAGCCGAGATCACCGGGACGTCCAGAGCTCCCCAATCTCGAACCAGGGCCTTATCCACTTCTAACTCCGCCCGCTCACCCGTGACATGAAAACCGGAGATGAACTCAAATCGCGCCATAACGTTCAATCGACTCAGGCTCATGTGCTATCCTCCTCCCGCCCTTGCGGGTAAGCATGCGCCTCCAGCTCGATGAGTTCGAGCACATCCAACAGGGCGGTTTTCCAAACTGCTTGCTCCGGGTCCTGCCGCCAGAAGTAGAGCCCCTGAGTTGACTCATTTCCGGGCAGAAATCGGCCCAGCTCCCAAAAGCTTTCCATCAAGATCTCCTTGTGGTCCCGGAGGCGAGCTGCCTGATACAGAGCATGGTTGAGGGAGACATAGACCCCCCTCTTCAGGGACTCAGCCAGGCCCCTTCGGGCGTGGGCGGGCACTTCGGCAAGCCGCCGGGCCACTTCCAGCAGGGTGCGGGCTTGTTCGAGGGTGTAGGGGCGGGCGGTCAGATGTCGATTTTCCCGCTTGTAAAGCACATTAAGGAGGGCTTTAGCCTCTTCCGCGATAACAGGGGCGCGGAGCCAAAGGTGGCAAAGGATGCTCTGATGTTGTTCGCGGGCAAATCCCTTCGCTTCCTTAAGTAGCCCTTCCGCCAGGTCGAACAGGAAGCGCATTGGGTACTTAACATCGGCCATCACTACCCCAGCGGATATCGTGAGCCTCAGGCCGGAAGGCTCATCGAGGCGCTGCGCAAATTCCTCCTCGAGTTTCCGGATTTTTTCGTGACGCTCGAATTCCTCCAGGATGGCCAAAGCCAGCGCGTAGCCCGCGCTGGCGCGGGTGAGGACCACCACGTCGTCCCCCCCAAGGGCGATCACCTCAAAGGGCAAGCTCCCCTGCTGGAGGGCCTTCGGTCCAACCGTCTTCCACAGGGCTTGGAAGAGGGCCTCTTCGGTGGCCAAGGTGAGACTTGCAGAGATGTGGCGGTACGTCGCGGGTGAGGGCGCCCGTTGTAAAAGGTCTCCAATGTTGTTCCCGTCGGCGTAAATCAGGGCGATCCGCCCCTCCTTCCCCGCCAGCTCGTCGAGGTCATCCGGAGGCTTGCCGACGGATCTCACCCCTTTAGTTTCCTTGAGCCACCGCTGAAAACGATCGAAGATCTCCCGCCTCTCCTGTCGTCCCCTTCGGCGCTTGTACTCGCAGAGGGAGCATAGCCACTCAGCTCGCCTCTGATCTCGGTATGCGGCAGGGTGCTTTCCGCAGGAGTCACAACGTCGGTGGACGGGGAGCGCTTCGAAGAACGGTGCCCACGTCTTTTCCCGCTTGGCTCGCTGAAGTCTGCCGGTGAGCTCTGCCACAAGCTCCCCAAAGTTCTTGCGCCGATCACGGTCCTCCCTGCCGAAGTGGCTCAGCAACAGATCCTCGGCGAGGCCACGGCCTCGAAGTCCAGCTAACCTTAGGGCGTCCTGAGGCGGGAGGCCCCGGGCGAACTCCGCATACCCGAGGGGCGGGGAAACCACCACCGTAACGGTCGCCCCACGGGTTACCTCCAAATAGCAGGCTTCCACCTTCCGTCTCCACGCGTCCGCCTCGCTCGCGGGCACCACTGCCAGCAACCCTCCACCCCCACAGTAGATGAGGGACTCCTCTGCTAACCCTTGCTCGAACTCTCTCTTTACGTTCCTCTCCACTTCCAGAAGTAGCTCGCTGCCGCCGCGGATCTCCGGTAAGGCATTCGTCTCATAGACGTAGCCCTTGATGTGGTCGGCATCAGCCAGCAAGAGACAGATCGGCTGTTTGGCCTCCCCGAAGAGCCCGCGCTCTAGCTCCTGGATTTCCCGGGCGGCCTGCCGGAACTGCTGCGGGGTGACGGCCCGGGCCAGCTCCGGACGGTCTCCGGCGGAGGCGTAGCTGTCCGCGAGGCAGACGACCTTCTCCAATAGGGTCTGAGGACGATCCCGGAGGTGGTGGCGGGCTACCACCTCGATGAGAATGGAGAGTAAGGGCTCTTCTACCTGGTGACGCTCAAGCCAAGCGCGGGCGTATTCCACCCCACGCCGCACGTGCCTGCGGTAGTCTGTCTGCCCCTCGCGAGCTTTGCCCAAGTCGTGCAGAAGCCCGGCCAACCGCGCCACTGCCAAGAGCTCTTTATCGCTTAACCACAAACTCTCTCCCAGGATCTCCTCGGGAGAGGCTCCGCGCTGCAGCAGCTCCCGGACCAGTGCCGAGGCTAACCCCGCCGTAAGCCTTAGGTGATCGTAGAGCGAGACCGCGGGAACGCGTGTGTCGGCATACAGATAGCCGGCTTCACGAAGCTCCCCGCCCAGTTCCTTGTCGAAAAGCTGCCCCAACACCACCGGATCTCCCATATCCATCCCCACCTAGACCTATTTCACCTCGCAACCCTGCTATCGAATCAGCTGCTCCTGGATAGCAAAACTTTAGTACCTGGGCCGTTTCTCCGACCATGTCCAAAGACCTGGGCGGCTACCATGGCACATAGGGCCAGCGGTTTACGCCCTCCCGAAATGTTAAGGTGAACCCGCAGACCCTCGCCTTTGATCCCGGCGATCACCTCCCTGATGGTCCGGTAGGCTACCCTCAGCGCGGCCTCCGAATCCAAATCCTGGATCGGTACCTCCACCAGCTCGAGGTCCACTGCGGAGGGGAAGGGGAGCTCCCCCCACTTCGTCCGGAGGCTGCGCACCGCGGAACGGATCTTGGGGTCTTGCCCCCTTGAATGGAGGGCGACCGCTTTGCATATCGATTCCCCCTGCAAGGTCAACGCATGGAGACAAAGGGTGACCACTTGTGGTTCAGTGCCCAGCGTGGAAACAAGTCCCCCCTCTTTCATCCTGACTAATCTCCCATTGTTGAATCAGCATAGCACGGATTGACTTATGAAGCAAAACAATTGGGGTAGGAGCCGGTGGAACATATGGTTTGGTATTCAGAGAGATTTTTCGCCGAAAAATATGTGGCCGTCGGGGCCACGGCGGAACCGGAAACCACGCTTGCTCAAAAAGCCGATGATGCGCACGTTCTCCGGCACCACCTCCACCAATACCCGCCGCACCCCCACCGCCCGGGCTACCTCCAGGGCCGCCTGGGTGAGCCGCCCCCCCAACCCCAGGCCCTGCCAGGGATCGGCCACCAGCACACAGAACTCCGCCGCCCCCTGCCCAGGGATCACACATAGCCGTGATTCCCCCACGATCCTCCCCTCAAGCTCGGCCACGATGATGACCTCGTTCTCCGGATCGCAACAGCACAGCTCCCCAGCCCGGGCCAGAAGAGGGTCCACCGAATGGACCTCGAACCGCCTCCAGATGGACTCCGGGCTGCAAGCCCGGAGCATCTCACACCAACCCGGGAGATCCTCCTGCCGGAACGACCGCAGCAGAGCCCGCCTGCCGTCCCGCAACACCACCTCCCGCGACTCGAAACACACCTTGCAGGTCAGGAGCGCCCCTCCAGCCGCTCTATCCGCACCGCACAAACCTTGAACTCGGGGATCTTGGAGACCGGATCCAGGGCGGGGTTGGTGAGGCGGTTGGCCGCCTGGTCCCCGAAGTGGAACGGGATGAACACCGTGCCCTCGGGAACCCGCTCGGTGACCAGCGCCCGGACTCGAATGGCCCCCCGGCGGGAGGCCACCCGCACCCGGTCCCCGTCCCGGATCCCCAGGCGCTGGGCGTCCCGGGGATTGATCTCCACGTAGGCCTCCGGGACCAGCCCATGGAGTCCGGGGACCCTCCCGGTCATGGTGCGGGAGTGGAAGTGGTAAAGCACCCGCCCGGTGGTGAGGATGAGGGGGTACTCCTCATCGGGGAGCTCCTCCGGCTCCCGGAACTCCACCGCGTGGAACCGGCCCTT
>DQVA01000116.1 GCA_015661965.1 Candidatus Bipolaricaulota bacterium | reverse complement strand
TCCGCGGCACGGCCCTCCCGAGGGGTAAGGAGCAACACGTAACAGTCCAGGCCCCCCACGGCCTCTTCCCCGATGAGGGCCGGGGCGTAGTCCTCCCGGTACTTGAACCCCTCGGCCAGCTCCTCCCGGGTGATGCCGGAGCCGGCGACGAACTCCTGTTGGCGGGACTCGGGGGTGATGAGCTCCTTCACCAGGTCCAGTGCCGGAAGGTACAGCCACATGCGGGCGTCCCCCTCGGCCGGGGTCCAGGTGAGGAACATGGTGCCGGCCACCAGGTCAGGGGCCAGGTACACGATGAGGGTCTTGTCCGGCTCCCCTTCTATGCCACGCCGGGAGTACACCCGGAACGTGTAGCCGCTGGTCTCCCCCTCGCTGGTGATGTCGAACTTGACGGTGGTGATAGTGTTACCGACCCCCCCGCCCATGAAGCCCTTCTCCTCCACCCGGGCCAGGATCTCGTCGGCAGTGAGGCCCTGGGCCAACAGGCCGAGGGAGGAACTGGCTACGAGCACCAACCCCACCAACGTCATCATCAGCTTCTCCATCTCCTACCTCCTTTTTTGTTCCGCTTTGGGATCAGGGATCTCCCACACGATTCTAGGCCAGGGGGTTCCACGTCCCCATACCACCGTCGCCTTGCGGGTCAGGAACTTTGGCTGAACCAGCCCTAGAGCCGCCGGCACTACCACCAGCGCCCCCAGGGCGCTGGTGACCATGGTTATCGCTATCAGCCAGCCGAAGGTCTGCAGTGCCCCGAAATTGGATAGCAAGAGCACCAAGAAGCCCAAGGTGAGGGTGATGGCATTATAGGTGATCCCCCGGCCGGCGGTGCGGAAAGCGGTGAGGAACGCGCCTTCATGGTCCTGCCCCCCCAGCCGCTCCCGCCGGTAGCGGGAGATGAAGTGCACCCCGTAGTCCACCCCGATCCCGATCACCAGGCTGGCCAGCATCACCGTGGCCATGTCCAGGCTGGCCCCGGCGTAGGCCATGATGCCGAAGCTGCTCCCCACCGAGAAAGCAAGCGGGGTGAGGCTGACCAAGCCGGCCACCAACGATCCCATGAGCAGGGCCACGATGGCCCCCACCGCGGCGAAGCTGGTGGACAGGCTCACCAATTGCGAGTGCACTAGCTTGTGGCTGATCTGGGAGTAGATGGCCGGGGTACCGGTCACGTAGCCGGTGACCCCGGGGGGGGCATGGTCGGCGATGTAGGCGGCGGTCAGCTCCATGAGCCGTTCGAACTCGGCGGTGCCCACCGCCTTCACCCGCACCGAAACTTGGGCCTGGGAGAAGTCGCGGGTGACCATGCTGGCGAGGATCTCCCCCCCGCCCATCTCGTAGAGGAGCAATAGCTGTGCCACCGCCCGGGCGGAGTCGGGGATGGTGTAGTAGGCCTCGTCATCCCCGTGCATGGTGTAGTTGGTCTCCTTGACCAGTTCCACGAGGGAGGACACGTCCCCCACGGAGGGGAACCCCTCCAGGTACCCCTGCAGGCCCTCCACGAACCGGAGCACCTCGGGGTCCTTGAACCCGTCCCGGCGGCCGCTGTCCACCACCACGCTCATAAACTGGCTGCCCCCGAACCGGGCCTCCACGAACTCCATCCCCTGGATGACCGGGGCGCTGCGGCGGAAGTATTTGGACATGTCTGATTCCACCTTAAGGGACGGAATCGCGGCCAGGAACACGCCCAGCACCGCCAGGGCGGCGATCACCACCCACCAGCCGCGGCGTCGGGTGGCCCCCACCACCCGGCGGGCCAACCGGTCGAAAACCCCGGCCTCCCCTGCCGCCCGCTTGCGCTTGGGGGGAGGGAGGAGCACCAGGGCCGTCGGGATCAGGGTAAGGGAGATAAAAAAGGCGAACATCACCCCGGCGGCTGAGAACAGGCCGAACTGGCGGGTGGGCACCAAGAAAGAGGTGATCAGGGTGAGGAAGCCGGCCGCGGTGGTGAGGGCGGCGATGGACACCGGGTTCAACATCTCCTCGATCACTTGCACCACCACCTGCCGACGGTCCCCGTTCCGCTCGATCCGGTGGAAGTAGTCGTTCACCACGTGGATGCCGTAAGCCGACCCCACCGCCACCAGCAGCACCGGCAGGATGGTGGAGATCATGGTGAACTTGGCCCCACACAGGGCCATGAGCCCCACCGTCCAGATCACCGCCATCAGCACCACCTGCAGGGGCAACACCAGACCGCGTAGGCTGCGGAAGCTGAGGTACAAGGTAGCAGCCACCACCAACACCACGATGGGCAAGAGGAACTTGAGGTCCCCTCGCATGTAGCGGTAGGTAAAGTACATCAGGGCGGCGTCCCCGGTGATGTAGGTCCGCTCCGGCCCTTGATAGGGGGCGGTGATCTCCTCCACCCGGCGCACTAGCTCGCTCACCTTATCCTGATCGGCCTCGATGTCCGGGTGCACCTT
>DQVA01000132.1 GCA_015661965.1 Candidatus Bipolaricaulota bacterium | reverse complement strand
TGGTAAAGCACCCGCCCGGTGGTGAGGATGAGGGGGTACTCCTCATCGGGGAGCTCCTCCGGCTCCCGGAACTCCACCGCGTGGAACCGGCCCTTCCCCCGGGGGAACCGGTCCTTGTGCAGGTAGGGGGTCCCGGGATGATCCGGGGTGGGACAGGGCCATTGCAGCCCCTCCCCCTCCAGTCTCTCGTAGGAGATCCCGCCGTAGATGGGGACGAGCGAGGCGATCTCCGCCATGATCGCGGCGGGATGGCGGTAGGACATGGGGTAGCCGAGCCGCGTGGAGAGCTCGCACAGGATCTCCCAGTCGGGCCTGGCCTCCCCGGGCGGGGGCAGGGCCGCCCTTATCCTCTGTACCCGCCGCTCGGTGCTGGTGAAGGTGCCGTCCTTCTCGGCGAAGCTGGCCGCGGGCAGGACCACGTCGGCGTAGCGGGTGGTCTCGCCCGGGAAGATATCGATCACCGCCAGGAACTCCAGTTCCTCCAGGGCCTCGGCCACATGGGAGATATCGGGGTCCGAAACCATGGGGTTCTTCCCCATGATGAGCATCCCCCGCACCCTCCCCTCCAGGGCCGCTTGGAACATCTCCACCACGGTGAGCCCGGGCTTCTCCGGGATTTTCGCCCCCCAAGCCCCTTCGAACTTCTCCCTCACCTTCGGATCGGAAAGCCTCTGGTAGCCGGGGAGCACGTTGGGGAGGGCCGCCAGGTCGCAGGCCCCCTGGACGTTGTTCTGCCCCCGGAGGGGGTTCACCCCGGTGCTCCTTTTGCCCACGTTGCCGGTGAGCAGGGCCAAATTGGCGATGGCCAGGACGTTGTCGGTGCCGGAGGTGTGTTGGGTGAGGCCCATGGAGTAGAAGATCATCGCCCGCTCCGCCCTCCCGAAGGCCCGGGCCGCCTCCACCAGGAGCTCCGCCGGGATCCCGGTGATCGCCTCCACGCGCTCCGGGGTGTATCGCTCCACCGCGGCGCGGAACTCCTCGAAGTTCTCACAGCGCTCCCGCACGAACCCCTCGTCCCACAGGCCCTCCCGCAGGATCACGTGGCAGAAGCCGTTTATCCAGGCGACATCGGTCCCCGGCCGCTGGCGGAGGTGGAAGCGGGCGATGCCGGCGAGCTCTATCCTCCTGGGGTCGACCACGATCAGGGTCGCGCCCCGGCGCACCGCCCGCTTTATCTCCTGGGCCACGATGGGATGCGCCTCGGTGGTGTTGGAGCCGGTGACCAGGATGCAATCCGCATCGGCGATCTCGTCGATGGAATTGGTCATGGCCCCGGAGCCGAACGCCCGCACCAGCCCGGCCACCGTGGGGGCGTGACAGAGCCGGGCGCAGTGGTCCACATTGTTGGTGCTGATGGCGGCCCTCATGAGCTTCTGGAAGAGATAGTTCTCCTCGTTGGTGCACTTGGCCGACGAGAGCCCGGCGATGGCGTCCGGCCCGTACCTTTCCTTGATCTCCCGGAGCTTCCCGGCCACAAGGTCCAGCGCCTCCTCCCAGGACGCCTCGCGGAAGCGGTCCCCCTCCCGGATTAGGGGGGCCTTCAGGCGGTCCTCCCGGTGCACGAACGAAAGCCCGAACCTGCCCTTCACGCACAGCCGGAAGCCCCGATACCCCCCGGAGACCTTGACGATCCGGTCGCCCTTCAGGTGGAGGACGATGCGGCAGCCGCAGCCGCAGAAGGGGCACACCGTCTCCACTCGCCGCAACTCCCACTCCCGGCCCCGGAAGCGGCGCCCCCGCTCGGTGAGGGCCCCGGTGGGACACACGGCCACGCACTGGCCACACAGCTCGCAGTCGGTCTCGGTGAGCGGCCGCTCCAGGAACGTCACCACCCGCGTGGAAAAACCGCGGAACGCGAAGTCCAACACATGCCGGTCCTGAACCTCGTCACAGGCCCGCACGCAGCGGGCGCACAGGATGCACTTGTCCGGCTCGTAGCGGATGAACGGGTTGTCCTCCCGGGGCGGGAGGGCCCTCCGGGCGTGGTCCGGCCCCACGAACCGGTTTTCCTCGATCCCGAACTCGTAGGCGTAGCGCTGGAGCTCACAGGTGCCGTTCCGCTCGCAGGTGAGGCAGTCGAGGGGGTGGTCGGAGAGGATGAGCTCGAGGACGAGGCGCCGCAGCTTCTTCACCCGCTCGGTGGCGGTCCAGACCTCCATCCCTTCCCGGACCGGGGTGTTGCAGGAGGTCTCGAGGCGGCCGTCGACCTCCACCAGGCACAGCCTGCAGGCCCCGACCGGCGAGAGTTCGGGGTGGTGGCAGAGGTGGGGGACCTCGATCCCGGCCGCCTGCGCGGCCTCGAGGACGGTGGCCCCCACCGGCACCTCCACCTCCCTCCCGTCTATCCGCAACCTCACCAGCTTCCCCATTTCCTCCACCCGTCACGCGTCACCGCCTCGTGATCGCCCCCTTGGGACAGACCTCCCGGCAGGCCCCGCAGCGGATGCAGAGCTCCACTAAGATCTGGTGCGGCTTCCCGGGTTCGCCCACGATGGCGTCCTGGGGGCAGGCCCGGGCACAGAGGCCGCAGCCCACACATGTCTCCGGGTCGATCCGGTAGGCGATGAGCGCCCGGCAGGCCCCGGCGGGACAACGGCCCTCGAGGTGAGCCTGGTATTCATGGCGGAAGTAGCGCCGGGTGGTGAGGACCGGGTTTGGGGCGGTCTTCCCCAGGGCGCACAGGGAGGCCTCCTTGACCCCGGAGGCCAGCTCGGCAAGGAGGTCTAGATCGTCCGGCTTGCCCCTTCCCTCGCTGATGCGAGTGAGGATCTCCAGCATGCGCTTGGTGCCGAGGCGGCAGGGGGGACACTGGCCACAGGACTCGTCCTGGGTGAACTCGAGGAAGAACCGGGCCACGTCCACCATGCAGGCATCCTCGTCCAGCACCACCATCCCCCCGGAGCCCATCATCGCCCCCGCCTCGGTGAGGGATTCGTAGTCGATGGGCAGGTCTAAAAGGTCTTCGGGCAGGCATCCGCCGGAGGGGCCCCCGATCTGGACCGCCTTGAACCGCTTCCCCTCCGGGGGGCCGCCCCCAATGTCGAAGATGATCTCCCGCAGGGAGATCCC
>DQVA01000138.1 GCA_015661965.1 Candidatus Bipolaricaulota bacterium | reverse complement strand
GCCCTGGCAGCGGGGGAGGGGTTGGAAAGCGGGATCCAGGCACAACGGGAGCTGTTGCGGGAGCTGGCCCAAGAGCTGGCCCGCCTCGCCCCCCAAGGGCTCACCCAGGAGGAACAACAGACCCTGGTCCCCATGATCCAGGAGCTGGCCCGCCGGGACCTACGGGACAGGTTGCTGCGCCTGATCGGGGAGGGGGACGAGGAAGCGGCCCGGGAGGCGGCGGAGGCGGTGGCGGCGGTGAGGCGGGCCGGCGAGGCCCTAGCCCAAGCCGCTCGGCTGCAAGGGGGTGAAGCCCAAGGGCCCGGCGAGGGGGGGGAGGAGGGGGCGCCGCTTCTGGCCGTAGGGGAGGAAGGCCCGCCCGCTCCCGGAGACCAGCCGGCCCCGCCTGGGGAGGGGCCGGCCGAGCAGGAAGGGGCACTGGCCGGCCTGGCCCCGGGGGGGCCCCTTGCCCGGGAAACCCCTCCCCCCCTGTCCGAGGGCCCGGCCCGGGAAGTGGCGGTGGATGTGCGTCCCGGGGAGGGCGCGGCCCGGGGGTACCTGGCCGCTGGGGTGCCGGTGGAGCCGGAGGGCATGCCCCCGGCGGGCTCCCCGGCCCTTTCCCCAGGGGAGGTGGACCTGATCCTGCGGGGCCGCGGGGTGCCCCCCGAACTGCGCGGGGTGGTACGACGCTACTTCGAGCTCCTGAGCCAAGGAGGGGACCAGTGATAACCGAGGCCCAGATCGCCCGGGCCGAGGCGGGGTTCGCACGCCTCAAGGCGGCCATCGCCGAGGTGATCGTGGGGCAGTCCCGGGTGGTGGAGGTGGTGCTGTGGGGGTTGCTTTCCGGGGGGCACGTGTTGTTGGAGGGGGTGCCGGGGCTGGGGAAGACGCTCCTTGTGCGCACGGTGGCTCATGCATTGGGACTCACGTTCTCCCGCATCCAGTTCACCCCCGATCTGATGCCCGCCGACATCGTGGGCACCAACGTGTTCTCCGAAGGGGAAGGATTTCGGTTCCTGCCCGGACCGATCTTCGCCCACATCGTGCTCGCGGACGAGATCAACCGAGCCACCCCCAAGACCCAATCCGCCCTGCTGGAGGCGATGCAGGAGCGGCAGGTGACGGCCGGAGGGGCCACCCACCCCCTGGAGGAACCGTTCCTGGTGCTGGCCACCCAGAACCCCATCGAGATGGAGGGGACCTACCCCCTGCCCGAGGCCCAGCTGGATCGATTCCTGTTCAAGGCCGAAGTGGCCTATCCCGAAGAGGGGGAGCTGGTGGAAATCATCCGCCGTAACACCGAGGGCGGCGGGATCTCCTTGCCCCAGCCGGTGATGACCCGCCAAGACGTGCTCGCTGCGCGGGAGGTGGTGGCCGTCTATCCGGTGCCACGTCCCCTGCTCGCGTACGCGGCCCGGCTGGTGCTGGCCACCCACCCCCGCCCCAAGGCCGGGGAGCCGGTGCGCAAGTATGTGCGCTATGGGGTCAGTCCCCGCGGGGGACTGGCGCTGGTCCTGGGGGCCAAGGCCCACGCGTTCCTGGCGGGGCGGCACCACGTGGACGTGGAGGACATCCAGGCCGCTGCCCTACCGGCTTTGGTACACCGGCTGGTGTTGAGCTTCCGGGCCGAGGCCGAGGCCGAGGGGGTAACCCCCCACCGGATCGTGCGGGAAGTACTGCGGGAGGTACGGGCCCCATGACCCCGGAGGAGCTGCTCCCGGAAACGGCCATGGCCGCCCTGGCCCGGGCACGATTGAGCCTGCG
>DQVA01000092.1 GCA_015661965.1 Candidatus Bipolaricaulota bacterium | reverse complement strand
GAGCAGGGGTTCGCCCACGAAGTACGGCTTCTCTATACAGAAAAGCTCGGGATGCTCACTGTAGAGCCCCTTTATATCCCCGGAGAGCATAAGAAAGATATCCTCCGGGGATACGGCCCCTTGGGCATCCACCGTTATCGTCTGCCCATCGAGGGAGAACTCCACTCCGCTCCTCGGCCCGTCACGCGTTACGCGTACCGCGTCACCGAGTTCTTCCACCACCGCCGGGCCCTGCACCTTGCGATAGATATCTTGAGGATCGAATAGCACGTACCCGTCCGCCAAGGCGGAAATCCAGCGCCGTAACGGGTCTAGCTTCTCCGGTGGGGCCAAAACCAAAAACCGCCGCCTGCCGAGCTCATCGTCCGGCAAGCGCCCCACGATGCCCTCGGCGATGAGCCCCCCTTCCCGGTCGAAGAACAGGGCCCGCCGGGCCTCCCCCGGGTCCAGGGACAGGATATGGGCCGAGCAGGCCTCATGCAGCAGGTGCTCCGCCCGCCCCCCGTACACGAGGAGCCCCACGGGCCTTCTTCCGCCGCGGGGAGGGGCCTCCGCCCCTTCCTGGGAGGAGAACCGGGCGGCGAGGTCCCGCACCGCCTCCCGCGCCTCCTCCAGGACCGACAGGGGCAGCTTCCCCCGGGACAGGGGACCCAAGAGGCCGTGGTAGGTGAACGGGTGCAGGGAAGTGAGGAGGCGGGCGGTGATGGCGGCGATCTCCCCCATCTCCTTTGGGCCCATCCCCCGCTGGGTGACCCAGGGGGTGCCGTAGCGGATCCCGCGGGCGTCGGCGGCGGAGGTATCCCCGGGGATGGTGTTTTTGTTGGCCACCAGGCCCACCAGGTCCAGGATCCGGGCGGCGATCTCCCCCATCAGGGGCTCCCCGTTGGGGGTGTCGATCGCCCGCAGGTCGATCACCAGAAGATGGGTGTCCGTGCCCCCGTAGGCGAGCCGCAGCCCTTGGTCGGCCAAGGCTTTGGCCAGGGCCTTGGCGTTCTCCACGATCCGGTGTTGCAGGGCCCTAAACGCCTCGGTCTTGGCAAGCTGAAGCGCCACCGCGATGGCGGCGAACTTGTTCACGTGGGGGCCACCCTGAGCCCCCGGGAACACCGCCTGCTCAATCGCCTGGGCGATCTCGGGGTCGCAAGTGAGGATCACCGCCCCCCGGGGTCCGCACAGGGTCTTATGGGTGGTGAACATGACCACGTCCGCCCAGCCCACCGGGTTGGGGTACGCCCCGGCGATGGCCATGCCGGCGGTGTGGGCGATGTCCGCTAAAAGCAGCGCCCCGGCGGCGTCGGCGATCTCCCGGAACGCTCGCCAATCCGGTGCCCAAGGGTAGGAAGTGTAGCCGGCGATGATGAGCTTGGGCCGGTGTTTTACCGCCAGGTCTTTGATCCGGTCGTAATCAAGGCGCTCCGTCTTCTCGTCCACCCCGTAAGTGACCACCCGGTAGCGGGTGCCGGATTGGTGGAACGGGGAGCCGTGGGACAAATGCCCCCCTTGGGTCAGGTCCATGGCCATGATGGTGTCCCCCGGCTCCAGGAGCGCCTCGTAGATAGCCATGTTGGCATTGGCCCCGGACAAGGGCTGCACGCAGGGGAAGATCTCGTCGGGCGACACGAGCTCAGTGGAAAACGCCTCAGCGGCCCGCCGGCAGGCGATGGCCTCCACCAGGTCCGCGTACTCCACCCCCTTGTAGAACCTGCGATCCGCATAGCGGCGGAAGTAAGCCATCTGTTCGGAGAAATCCGCCAGGCGCGCCTCCGGCGTGCGCAGCGTCTCCGCGCGGGGATAGCCCTCGGCGTAGATGGAGGTGAAGGCGCTCCCCAACGCCTCCCGTACCGCCAGGGGGGTCAGGGATTCGGACGGGATAAGGATTATCTTATCCCGTTGCCTTTCCTCCTCGGCCCGGATGAGCCGGTGGATCAAGGGATCCAGCTCGGAGAGGGCCAAACTGATCAGGGTGCGTTCGTCCATCACGGCTCCTTTCAACCTGATTCTATCCGGGGATCGGCAAGGGGGCCCATCTCTCCGGGGGGGCTGGCTTCCCCCGCCAAGCGAGCTCACAGGCGAGGTACAACCCGCCGGACACCAAGGAATGCCCCCCCAAAAGGAACGGGATGGGGGCGGCCAGACAACCCCGCACCAGCTCCCGCAGCAGGGGTGTCTCCACCCGCTCGAGGTCCAACAGGTCGCAGGCGAACCGGTCCTCCGGCAGTGGCCACAGGCCATGAGCAGCCAAGTAGGGCCTGGTGTCCCATACCACCCCGTCCGCAAGCTCGCTCAAGGCGGCCACCACTTCCCGGGGCCCAGAGGCTAAAGTGGAGAGGAGCGTGCGCACCAGCCCCTGGCCAGGGCGGTCCAAGGCCTCCATCCCCCGCTCCTCCGACAGGATCCGCACCCGGCAGGCCGCCTCCCGGTCCAAATACCGGGCCATGTCCCCTCCCACCCGTCCGATGAGGAACAACTCCTTCCCCACGGTAGCAAGGAGCTCCACCACCCGGCTGGCCCGCTCCGGGGGGAGGGAAGCCACCACCCGGGCCAGCTCCGGGGGAAGCTCCGGGCACAGGGCCAAAAGCTGCAGCTCCCCCGGGGTATCGATGTCCATCAACGTGGCGGCGCTGCGGGGGAGCTCATAGCAGCGATAGCCGGCCCGGTGTAGCCACATCCCCATGGGGTTGTCGCGGGACAACTCCCGCAGGGCCCCGGGGGCTGGGGGTACGAGCAGCGCGAAGTCGCTGGAATAGAAGTTGTTAAACACGGCGAATGGCTCGGGCCCGAGGGCCAGACGGGCGAGCCGCTCGAGCTCCTCTGCCGAAAGCAGTACCCCGCTTCCGGCGGAAAAGTAGAGGAGGCGGGTCGGCCTCAGGTGCTCTATGATCTGGGTCAGCCTTTCCCCGAACCGCCACGGACCGGGGGAGTCCGGGAACACCTCCACCGGCAGCCCGGTCCAGGCATCGGGGTGGGAAGTGACCGCAGCTACCCGATCTACTCCGGGGCAGTCCACAAGCCGTAGGCACAAGGCGCGAGCGGCCGCGGTACGGGCCCGGGCTATCAATCCCTCTCCCCCACGGTGAAATAGGAGGGCGAGGGTGCTGGCCATGGCCCTTATGGGTTCACTTCATAGGGGAGCAGCGCCAGCTTCCGGGCGCGGTTTATCTCCAGCGCCAGCTTGCGCTGATGTTTGGCACACAGGTGGGTGATCCGGCGGGACAGGATCTTGCCCCGGCGGTTCATAAACTGGCGTAGCACCTCGGGCTTCTTGTAGTCGAACTCAAGGCCTTGATGGCAGACCCGGCATACCTTCTTCCTTCTCTGCACCATGCTAGAACGGTACCTCCTCTTCCGGGGGTGGGGTTTCGGGTATATCCGTGGGCGGTTCCGTTTCGAACTCGGCCGCCTGGGGTTTGGGGCCCAGGAAGTGGACGCTTTGGGCGATGACCTCCGCTATCCGACGGCGCTCCCCGTTTTTGGTTTCAAAGGTGCGGATGCGCAACCGGCCGTCTACCCCCACCAGCCGGCCCTTTTGGAGGTAAGCGGCGCAGTTCTCCGCCTGCTTACCCCAAGCGACGATGGGCACGAAGGTGGTCTCCTCTTCCCAGGCTCCCGACTCCGGGTTCAGCCACCTGCGATTGACCGCGATCCGGAAATTGACCACGGCCTTGCCGGACTGGGTATAGCGGAGCTCAGGGTCCGCGGCCAGTCGTCCGGTGAGCAGCACCCGGTTGAGATCGGACATCGTTTACTTCCCGTCCAGCCTAACCACCTGATAGCGCAGGATCTCGTCGTC
>DQVA01000150.1 GCA_015661965.1 Candidatus Bipolaricaulota bacterium | reverse complement strand
TGAAACCTCCGCTTCTAGGGACATTCGCTCACCCCCGGTCCTGTCCCGGCCGCCCCAGCGCCGAAAGGAGGGCACGCACGGTCTTTTCCCGCTCGGCCAGGGCTTCCCGGGCGGCGGCCAGGGCCTCCGGGTCCCGGATGAAGTTTTCCACGTCCTTTTGGGTCCTGCGGAAGTAGTTGGCGAGCTTGGCCAGGTTCTCCCTCAGCCAGGGGAGCTCGGCCCGCAGCCGGCCCATTCCCTCTTCCCCGGCCTCCAGGGCGGAGACCAAGTCCCCGGCTGCCTCCAGCCAGTCCTCGATGCCCATCCCCGCTTTGCGCTGGAAACCCCGCCGGGCATACATCCCGGGTAACCTGCTCAGCTCCTGAAACTCCCGATTCACCTCCTCCAGCGCCTCTTTCAGGGCACGGGCCCGCTCCCTCATGTTGGCCAAGCCCATCCCGCCCCCGGCCTCCACCACGGCGAGTCCTCGGCCGTCGTCCCCCGCCTCGAGCTCCACCCGATCGCGCCCCAGGCGGAGCCGCACCGTCACCGAGCCGGCGTGGGCGTGTTTGAGGGCGTTGTTCAGCGCTTCCTGGGCGATGCGGTACAGTCCCTCCTCCAGGTTCGGGGGGATGGCGCCCTCCCCCTCGATGAGCAGCTCGGCCTCCACCCCGGCCCGCCGCTCCACGGTGTCGAGCCGTTCCCGGAGTGCCCCTACCAGGCCCTCACGCTCCAGGGCGGCCGGGCGGAGTTCGTAGACGAGCAGGCGCATCTCCTTGAGGGCCTGGCGGGCGGCCTCGCCGAGCTCCCCCAGCTGCTCCCGCACGGTCCCGAGGTCGCCGGAGTCGGCCAGCCTCCTGGCCGCCTCGGCGAACAGGGAGATGCTGTACAGGGATTGGGTTACCGAATCATGTAGCTCCCGGGCCAGCCGGGCCCGCTCCTCCAGGGTGGCCGTCTCCCTCACCCGGCTGTAGAGCCGGGCGTTCTCGATGGCCAGGGCCACCGTGTTGGCGATCCCCTGTGCCAGCCGTACCTGTTCCTCCGTGAACGCGTGGGGGGCGTCGAAGGCAGCGATCATGGCCACGGCGACGACCCGGTCCTTCACCGCGAACGGGATACCCAAGATGGACTTAAGCCCCAAGAGGCGTACGACCTCCTTGTCGGTGCGGGGGTCCGCCTCGGCATCCTGGGAGACCACCGGGCCCCTTGTCTCCAGGATCTCGCGGACAAAGCGGTCACGGCGCGGGTCCAGGGCTCGGGATCGGAAGGATCTGGCGACCTCCGGCCCCAAAGCATCGGGGTTCGCGCCCTCCGCCGGGACGAGGAGCCCCCGCTCCTCGTCCACCAGGTAGATCCCACAGTGGCGGACGCCCACGGCGGAGGCCAGTCCCCTGGCCACCCGTTTCAGCACCTCGGGGAGCTCCAGGGAGCCGCTGGCCGCTCGGACGACCTCCAGCAGGGTGGAGAGCTCCCGGGTGCGCTCCTCCACCCGCTCCTCCAGTTCGTGGTAAGCCCGCACCCTCTCCGTGGCGTCGGTGGTCACGTCCACAACGCCCACCACCTCCCCGTCCTCGATCAGGGGGGTGAACACCACGTCCCAGTAGGAGACGATCCCCTCGCTCTCCAGCCGGAGCGCATCCAGGCGCACCGTCTCCCCGGCCAGCACCCGCTCGAAGATGGGCATGGCCACCTCCTCGGTGCCGGGGGCCAGATCGAAGAAGTAGGCGCCGGGGACCACTTGGCTGGCCGACGAGGGGGTGTAGCGATCGATGAACGCGGCCCAAGTGGGGTTGCACCTGCGCAGCTTGAGGTCCCGGTCGAAGATGGCGATCCCCACGGGCATGTGATCGAAGAGGATCTCCAGCAGGTTGAGCTGCCGGCCCAGGGCGGGGTCGGGGGCCAGGGCCAC
>DQVA01000232.1 GCA_015661965.1 Candidatus Bipolaricaulota bacterium | reverse complement strand
GCGGTTCGGCGACGTGACCGCGGTGGTCGATCTCTCGCTGGAGATATACGCCGGGGAGGTGTTCGGACTCCTCGGTCACAACGGTGCCGGGAAGACCACCACGATTCGCCTCCTGAACGGGATATTGACCCCCAGCACAGGGGAAGCCCGGGTGCTGGGGCTCGATCCCGTGAAGGACGGCCCCGCCCTGCGTCGGCGTACCGGCGTCCTCACCGAAACGCCCTCCCTGGACGAGCGGCTGACCGCCTGGGAGAACCTCACCTATTACGCCGACCTCTACGGCGTGCCGCGCCACCGGGTCCCCCACAGGGTGCAGGGGCTCCTGGCGGAGTTCGGGCTGGCCGAGCGGGCAGATGAGCCGGTGGGGAGCTACAGCAAGGGGATGAAACAGCGCTTGGCCCTGGCCCGTGCCCTGCTCCACGAGCCGGAGCTACTGTTCCTGGACGAGCCCACGGCGGGCCTCGATCCGGTGGCCGCCCGGGAGGTGCACGAGCTCATCCGTGAACTCAGCCAGGGGGAGGGCCGCACCGTGGTCCTGTGTACCCACAACCTCATGGAGGCCCAGCGGCTCTGCCACCGGGTGGCGGTGCTGGAGGAGGGGAGGCTCGTGGCCCTGGGGACGCCCGAAGAGCTCATCCGGGGCCTCCACCGGGAGCACTGGGTGGAGGTGGAGCTCTCCCCCGAGGATGGGGCGATGGTGGGGACACTGCGCGAGGTCCCCGGGGTGTTGGAGGTGGTGAGGGAGCGCCCCGGGGTGCTGAGGGTACGGGTCGCCGCCCCCGGGGTGCTCCCCGAGATCGCCGCCTCCGTAGTGGGGGCCGGCGCGCGCCTCTTCCGGCTCTCCCCCCAGGAGCCCACCTTGGAGGACGTCTACTTCGCCCTCCACGGACAGGAGGGGGACCGATGAACCGCCGCGCCGTCATGGCCATCGTGAGGAAGGACCTCCGCGCGGTATCGCGCAGCAAAGGGGTGATCCTCCCCTTGGTACTCGTGCCCCTGGTCATCTTGGGGCTCATGCCGGCTTTGATCTCCCAGCTTCCGCGGCTGGCACCGCCGGAGGCCATGGCGTTCCTGGAGCGGATGCCGGAGGGGTTGCAGGCGGAGCTCGCCGGACTTGAGGGGGTCCAGGGGCTCCTCGTCCTGGTCCTGGTCTACTTTTTCGCCCCCATGTACCTCATCGTGCCGTTGATGGTGGCCAGCGTCATCGCCGCCGATAGCTTCGCCGGGGAAAAAGAGCGCAAGACCCTGGAAGCGCTCCTTTACACCCCCACCACCGATGGGGAGCTTTTCCTGGGAAAGGTCCTCGTGGCCTGGCTTCCGGCCCTGGGGGTCGCGCTGGGGGGCTTCTTCCTGTACGGGCTGGTGGCGGATCTGGTCACCTGGCCACAGCTGGGGAGGCTCCTTTTCCCCAACCCCATGTGGCTGCTTCTGGTGTTTTGGGTGGCCCCGGCCGTGGCCGGCCTGGGGCTGGGAACCATGGTGCTCGTCTCCTCCCGGGTACGCACCTTCCAGGAAGCCTACCAACTCGGCGGGGCGGTGGTGCTCCCGGTGCTGTTCCTGGTGGTGGGACAGGTGACGGGCCTCCTTTATCTCAACCTGCCGGCGGTGGCCTTGCTGGGGCTCGTGGTGTGGGGGGTGGACGCCGTGCTCCTCTGG
>DQVA01000069.1 GCA_015661965.1 Candidatus Bipolaricaulota bacterium | reverse complement strand
TGGGCCACATCGGCATGCATTTCTTCGCCGGCTACTCCGGGGGGCCGAAGATGATCCTGCCCGGGGTATGCGGGGCGGAGACGATCCGTCTAAACCACGAGCAGATCGTCGACCCCAAAGCCTATGCCTGCGTTTACGAGGAAAACCCCATCCACGGCGAGATGCGGGAGGCGGCCCGCATGGTGGGAGTGGACCTGTCGGTGGACGTGGTGCTGGGGCCGGAGGGGCCCCTGGCGGTGTTCATCGGGGACGTGATCGAGGCCCATCGGGCCGGGGCCCGCTTCTGGGACCGCTACTTCCACGTCCCCATCCCGGGGCAGGCGGACCTGGTGATTGTCTCCCCCGGGGGGCATCCCCGGGACATCAACCTGTATCAAGCACATAAGGCGATCTTCAACGCCGCCCGGGCCACTAAAGACGGGGGGATGATCCTGCTTCTGGCGGCCTGCCCGGATGGCTCCGGCCATCCGGTGTTCCACGACTGGGCGAGGCGGAGCCGCACCCTGGAGGAAGTGGTGGCCATCATGCGGGCCGAGGGGTTCAAGATCGGGGGGCACAAGGTGTACTTCCTGGGCAAGGATCGGGCGCGGGGGATCCGGCACCTTTTGCTCTCGGACATGCCGCAAGAGGAGGCACGGGCGCTGTGGATGACCCCGGTGGGATCGGTGGAGGAGGCGTTGGCCCTCGCCCGGGAGGAATTCGGCCCCGGCTTCTCCGTGACGGTGATGCCCCACGGCGGGGACACCTTCCCGGTCCCTCACCCAAGTTAACCCATCACGTCCTAAAGAGGCGTGACCTCCGAGAAATAGCAAAGGAAGGCCAGTGGTGGAGATGAGCGGACTCGAACCGCCGACCTCCGCGTTGCGAACGCGGCGCTCTCCCAACTGAGCTACATCCCCACTCCCCAAAAGAGCCCGCCGCCAAGCGGACCCCGGGTGGTGGCGGAGCAGGGAGTCGAACCCTGAACCTCGCGGTTATGGGCCGCGCGCTCTCGCCGGTTGAGCTACTCCGCCGACCCCTCTGGTTGCGGGGGCTGGACTCGAACCAGCAACCTCCGGGTTATGAGCCCGGCGAGCTGCCTAATTGCTCCACCCCGCTTCTGCCGAGGGCGGGAGTCGAACCCGCACGAGCCTCCCGGCTCAAGGGATTTTAAGTCCCCTGCGTCTGCCTATTCCGCCACCTCGGCATCCCCAACACTTATGAGCGGGAAACGGGATTCGAACCCGCGACCTCCACCTCGGCAAGGTGGCGCTCTACCAGCTGAGCTATTCCCGCTTGCTAGCGCATTATACGGAGGAAGGAACCCTTCCTTCAAGGCTGGTGCGAAGGGCGGGATTCGAACCCGCACGCCCGAAGGCACTGGCTCCTAAGGCCAGCGCGTCTGCCAGTTCCGCCACCTTCGCACCACGCCCATTATTTTACCATGTCGGCCAAGAGGAAAAGGGGGCAGGGAACCCCTGCCCCCTGGCCATCCACTGCCTTAGCCGACGATGTCCTGGTACACCGCGATCACCCGAGTGTTGGCGGTGAGGGTGAGGGTCAACAGGTAGGTGTTGGTGCGCCGATCGAAGATCCCCGGGTACTCCACCGGATCTTCGGCGTCGCCGATCCATACCCGGAACACGCGGAACCCCACGCCATAAGGCCCGGCCACGTCGCTCCTGGCCGGGACCCGGATGGTGATCTGGGTCCCTGGGTCCCGCTTTACGGTAAACGGGGTGTAGCGCTCTTCCTCTTCATCGGACAGCCACACCGGGATCTCCAGCTCCTCATACCCCGGGGTGACGGGAATGGGCCGCCGGGCCAGGACCGTCAGGTCCACCTGGAGCGGGTACAGCCGGATCGGCGGCAGGATGCCGATGGTGATGCAGGGAGCGAGCTCGACGTCCTGCTCCGCCGTGTCGGTCCGGCCTTGGGCGTCTTGAACCCGGGCGAAGGCGGTTATGGTGCCCCCCCCACTCAGGTCCACCTGGAAGGTCATGGACCCGGAAGCCGGGAAGTGATCGATGCGGGATTCCACGCGCCCGTCGGGATACTGAATCCCGATCGGGCCTACCACCAACGGCGAGGTGCCGCCGCTTGTTTGCCAGTACACCGTGACGGCATGGGAGTACTCGTCGCCGCATACCTTGTCCACCGCCGTGCGGATCTGGATCGACGGCGGCGGGGCCTGCGCTTCCGCCCCCGCCACGCTGATCAACACCGTGAGGCGGATCACTTCACAGGCCTGGTAGTCAAGCAGGCGATAAAGTACCTCGTAGACGGCCGCCTGCGGTGGCATGTACCCCTGGAGGAGTCCGGTCCCGCCCTCAAGATCCAGGGTGAACTCCACCCCTTGCGGAAGTCCACTGGAGAGGAGCTCCGCCTCCTGAACCCCGGCGGCCTGGATCTGCGAAAGCAGCTCAGGCGGCAGCTGCCGCAGCGTGAAGAAGTGGAGAGTGCCGCCTTCGACCTCCCCGTACTCCCAAGTGAGGGGTTGAGCCTCGGGACAGCCAGGGCCGGTTGGCCCGGAGGGCTGCGTGGTGGCCGAGGGCTGGCCTACAGTGATCAGGACGTACAGCTGTCCCACTACACACTGGCTGGCGTCCATTAGGTTGTAGACGGCCTGATAGATCCCAGCTCGGTCGGGCACCTGGCCGCTGAGTCGCCCTTGGCCGAAGTCCAGGAGCAGCTGGAAGGAGAGCCCTGGCGGCAGGTTGGAGGAGGACAGGGAAGCGGATAACACCCCCAGCTCCGCTAACGCCTGGATCAGCTCCTGCGGCATGGGCCGGGTGATGCTTACCTGCATCCCTGGGGTCACCTGACCGAACTCCCACTTCAGGGCTTGCGGCTCCGGACATTCCCCAGTGGGCTCGGTGGGCCCAGGGCGATATCCAGGCACGTACTCCTCACAGGTGGGAGCGAGACAATCCGGATCGATGAAGGACTCCACCGAAGTTTGGATATCGGGCACCACCGCCACCGAGGTGGACGCGGTGGCCGCGGCTTGGGCCGCTGCCCGGGCCATGGCCTGGGCCTGGGCCAGGGCGGAAGCACACGCCTCGGCCAGCACGCTGGCCCTCGCCTCGGCCTCAGCACACGCCTGGGCGGCAGCCTGTACCCGCACCGCTGCCACCGCACACGCCTGGGCGGAGGCGTAAGCGGAGGCGTACGCATCGGCGAACGCCCGCGCTGCCGCATACGCCCTTGCCTGGGCGGATGCCTCCGCTCCGGCAGCGGCATAGGCGGCCGCGGCCGCCTCGGCGAACGCCCCGGCCGCTGCCTCTACCGCCACTGCCACTTGGGCTTCGGCCTGGGCTTGGGCAAGCGCAGCTGCATGGGCTG
>DQVA01000120.1 GCA_015661965.1 Candidatus Bipolaricaulota bacterium | reverse complement strand
TTCTCTGGGATCGAATAAACTTGAACAGAGGGGGTGCACTCGATGAAGGGGCATGACTACGATGCCAGCAAGATCCAAGTCCTGGAGGACATAGAAGCGGTAAGGAAACGGCCGGGGATGTACATCGGCTCCACCGGCCCGGATGGGCTTTTGCACCTCATCTACGAGGTGGTGGACAACGCGGTGGACGAGGCCCTGGCCGGCTACTGCACCGCGATCGACGTCATCATCCATGAGGATAAGCGGGTCACGGTGATTGACAACGGCCGTGGCATCCCGGTGGGGGTCCATCCCGAGACCGGGATCAACACGGTGGAGCTGGTGCTCACCACCCTACATGCGGGCGGGAAGTTCTCCGTCGATAGCTACAAGGTGTCCGGGGGGCTGCACGGGGTGGGGGTATCGGTGGTGAACGCCCTGTCGGAGCACCTGGTGGTGGAGGTGCGCTGGCGGGATGGGAAGGTGTACCGGCAGGAGTTCGTGAGGGGCCGCAAGACCTGCGAGCTGACCCCAATGGGGAAGGCGGAGGGCACCGGCACCGTCATTACCTTCCTGCCGGACCGGGAGATCTTCGGGGAGATCCGTTACAACTTCTCCAAGCTTTCACACAGGTTGAAGGAACTGGCCTACCTCAACCCCGGGCTCAAGATCCGCCTGGACAACCGCATCGCTGGGGTGAAGCGGGAGTTCTACTTCAAGGGTGGGATAGTGGCGTTTGTGAAGGACCTGGCCACGGGCAAGGAGCCCCTGCACAAGGACCCCATCTTCATCGCCGACGATCGGGGGGATCGCACCGTGGAGGCGGCGCTCCTGTTCACCGACGCCATGGACGAGGAGATCTTCACGTTCGCCAACAACATCAACACCCGGGAGGGGGGCACCCATCTCACCGGGTTCCGGGCCGCCCTCACCAAGGTATTCAACGACTACGCCCGGGAGAAGCGCATGCTGAAGGCGAAGGACGCCTCCATCCCTGGGGAGGCGATCCGGGAAGGGCTGGTGGCGATCCTCTCGGTGAAACTGCAGCAGCCCGAGTTCGAAGGGCAGACCAAGATGAAGCTCGGGAACCCCGAGATGCGGGCCTACGTGGAGGAGGTGGTGCGGGAGCAACTCTCCCAGTACCTGGGGAAAAACCCGGGGGTGGCCCGAGCGGTCATCGAGAAGTCCATCACCGCCTACCGGGCCCGGCTGGCGGCGGCCAAGGCCCGCAAGCTGGTGCGCCGTAAAGGCGCGCTCCTGTCTAACGGTCTTCCGGGGAAGTTGGCGGATTGTACCAGCACCGACCCCGCCAAATCCGAGCTGTTCATCGTGGAGGGAGACTCGGCCGGCGGCTCGGCCAAACAAGGTCGGGATCGCAACTTCCAGGCCATCCTCCCCCTGCGGGGGAAGGTGCTCAACGTGGAGAAGGCACGCCTTTCCAAACTCCTCGATAACCAGGAACTCAGGGCCATCATCACCGCCCTGGGCACCGGCATCCGGGAGGAGTTCGACCTGGGGCGGCTCCGCTACCACAAGATCATCCTCATGGCCGATGCAGACGTGGATGGAGCGCACATCCGCACGCTGCTTTTGACCTTCTTCTTCCGGTATCTCAGGCCCCTAATCGAGAACGGCTACGTGTACATCGCCCAGGCCCCCTTGTATCTCGTGCAGAAGGGCAAGAAGCGCATCTACCTATACTCGGACGAGGAACTGAGGCAGTTCCAGGCCCAAGGGGACGGGAAGCTCACGGTACGCCGGTTCAAGGGGCTGGGGGAGATGAACCCCGAGGAGCTGTGGGAGACGACCATGAACCCCAAGACGCGCATCCTGAAGCAGGTCACCATCCGGGACGCCCTGGAGGCGGACGAGATCTTCACCACCCTGATGGGGCAAGACGTGGGGGCGCGGCGGGACTTCATCCGCGAGAACGCCCACCGAGTGGCGGTGTTGGATATCTAAATGGACCGTCCCCGGCGGGTGCTGATCGTGGAGGACCAGGACATACATGCCCAGGTCATGGAGTGGGTGTTCCGGCGCGCCCCCGCCTGGGAGGTGGCCCGGGTGGCGGATGGCGCCGAGGCCCTTGATTTCCTGTTCCAGCGGGGAAAACACCGGGAGGCCTGGGTCCCGGATCTGATAGTGCTGAACCTGCGGCTCCCCAGATGCAACGGCCTGGAGGTGCTGGAACGGATCAAGGCCGAACCCCGACTGGCCTCCATCCCGGTGGCGATATGGACGGTTTCCACGA
>DQVA01000085.1 GCA_015661965.1 Candidatus Bipolaricaulota bacterium | reverse complement strand
GCAGTTAATTCCGTTTTACATGGAGTTCGTGGGTTTAGATAATTTCACGCGTTTGTTTGGGGACCGGTTGTTCATCAGGGCGTTGAAACAGACCTCCCTGTACGTCGGCATCTCGGTGCCGGTGACCATCAGCCTGGCCATTATCCTGGCCACCTTTCTCAACGAAGGGCTCAAGCTACGGCCGTTTTACCGGCTTTCCTACTTCATGCCCTATATCACCCCGGTGGTGGCCATTTCCTTGGTCTGGCAGTGGATCTACAACTGGCAGTATGGAGTTCTCAACTACTTTTTGAGTTTCTTCGGGGTAGACCTCATCAACTGGCTTAACGACAAGCGGTACGCGTTGCTCGCCGTCATCATCATGAACGTGTGGCGGTTTGTGGGCTATCAAGCCCTCATCTTGCTAGCCGGCATGCAGGGGATCGACAAGATGTACTACGATGCGGCCAAGGTGGACGGGGCCTCCGGATTTCAGGCCTGGCGCAAGATCACAGTCCCCCTCCTCACCCCCCAGATCTTCTTTGTGTTCATCATCTCCCTCATCGGTTCGTTTAAGATCTTCGAGGAAATTTTCATTCTATTCAGCGGTACTCCCGGCCCGTTGAGTTCCGCCATGACCATGGTTTACTACATCTTCGATCAGGGGTTCGGGAAGTTCCACTTCGGCCGGGCCGCGGCGGCCTCGGTGGTCCTTTTCGCCATCATATTCGTGCTCACGCTGTTTCAGATGACCATCACCCAGCGGCGGGTGCACTATGAGCGCTAAGGTGCTGGGAGCGGCCCTCGTCCTTGCCCTGCTGGCTATGGCCGGCCTGGGCCAACCTCCGCCGGATGCCCAGCGGGTGCGGATTGTTCGGGTGGTGGACGGGGACACCGCGGTGCTGCTCCGGACCCATGAGTACGTACGCTACCTGGGGATCGACACTCCAGAGGCCGGGGAACCCTACTACCAAGCGGCCACCAGGATAAATCGGCAACTGGTGCTGCTCCGGGATGTGTATCTGGAGTTCGGCCCCCAGCGGAAGGACGGCTACGGCCGGCTGCTCGCGTACCTGTGGGTGCAGCGGGACGGGGAGTGGATCCTAGTTAACGAGGAGCTGCTGCGGCGGGGGGTGGCCAAGCTGTACGTGCTGTGGCCGCCGGAGGAGAAGTACTATGACCGGTTTCTGCGGGCCCTCACCCTGGCCCAGGTGGAAAAGCGGGCCTTGTGGAGTGCGTTCCCGGACCCCCTCCCCCTGGCCGCTATCGAGGCCGCCCCGGTTACCTACCTCACCCAGGCGGTGACGGTGGTGTTCACGGTGGAGAGGGTGGAGGAAAGGGACGGGGATTGGTACGTGTACGCCATGGGCAGCCGGTTCAGCTTCCACCTGGTGGTATGGCCGCGGGTTTGGGCTGAACTAGGCCTCTCCCCCCCAGGGCTGGTGGGCCGAAATTTACGGGTGACCGGGGAGCTGCGCTGGGAACGCCTGGCCCAAGGGCCGTTCATCGAGGTGCTCATCCCCGAGCAGTGGGCTGCCCCTTGATCCCCCGGAGACCCGGGAGGTTCGCGCCGGTTGGCTGGTCGGAGCGACCGGATTTGAACCGGTGACCTCTGGCCCCCCATGCCAGCGCGCTGCCAGGCTGCGCTACGCTCCGAACGAAAAGATGTTACCCCGCCTTCCCGGAACTGCCAACCCCTAGCCCACCCGCAGGGCCCGCAGCCGGGGATCGTCCGGAGACAATGGCTTCACCCACAGCTCCCGCCCTCCCGCACCGGAAAATACCTGGAGTCGCACTTCTCGGTCGGGCGGGGCGTCGGCGTAGCGGGCGGCGATGCAGGCCGCCAGCGTTAGCAGCTCCTCGTCCACCTCCCCCTCCACCAGGGCGGTGGGGCCAGGCACATCCGGGAACTCCAGCCGGATCCTACCTTTCGCGAATCCGGCCAGCACTGCGTTCTCCGTCTCGTCCCTCCCCACGATCAGCTTCGCCTTGGGGGAGAGGCGAAAATGCCTCCCGTGTCGGAGCAGGGCGAAGTCCTCAAACTCAAGGGCAGCCGGGCCCCGGTGGGCGAACGCGTCTTTGAGCCGGGCCGCGTACGCCTTCTCCAGCAGGATGCAACACCCGCCCGCCGGCTGCCCGAACGCCTCGATCCCCCATTCCCTGGCCAGGGCGAGCTGCCTGCGGCGGGAGCGGCCCTGGATGTCCAGCCAGTCCTCGCGCCGTACCAGCCCCTGTTTTTCCGGCCAGGTAGGGGGGAGGAGACGACCGGACAGGGGCCGCACTAGCCGATCCCCCAGGCCCGATTCATCGGCCACCAGCTTAAGCGCCCGGTAATGTTGCGACATGGGCCGCTGCCCGAGCACCTCCCCGGTGACCACGAACTGGGCTCCCTCCCCTGCCAAAAGCTCCCGCGCCTTGCGGAGCATGAAGATCCGACAGTCCAGGCAGGGGTTCATCCCCGAGCCGTAGCCGAACTTGGGGTATCGCACCACCTCCAGATATTCCTCGGCCACGTCCAGAAGCCGCACCGGGATCCCCAGGGCCTGTCCCGTGGCCAGCACCGTGTCGCAGCGGCCTTGGCCGGTGCAGAAGCCGGTGGAGAAGTTCACCCCCACCACCCCGAACCCCAACCTCTTGGTCAGCGCCGCCGCCAAGGCGGAATCTAGCCCCCCCGAGAGGAGGGCGATGGCCTTCACCTGCTCCCGTGCCATTTCCCGAGTATCATACCCCAGGAGGGGGCTCCTTCCTCCACGGAATCTTCACAAAAGCTCCAGGGAGCGTGCACACGGGCGTGTGAGAATGAGGTTTAGCCTACGAGGAGGTGATGTGAGGATGCGGAAGGTGTTGTTCGGCTTGTTCGCGGCCCTTTTCGTGGTTTCCCTTGCCCTGGCGCAGGGATCGGTGCAGGATCAGATCGCCCTATCCGGCCAGGCAGCCATCAAGGCGGCCATCTCCCAGGTGGCCCCGGCCGTGGTGCGGGTGGATGCCACCAAGCAGCTAAGCGGTTGGTGGGAGGAACTGTTCCAGGACCCGTTCTTCCGCCGGTTCTTCGGGGAGCCCCCGTTCGGGGAACGGCAGGTGACCTCCCTGGGGTCCGGGTTCATCGTGGAGTTCGGGGGAGCAAAGTACGTGCTCACCAACCTGCATGTGGTGGACGGTGCCGAGGCCATCAGGATTACCGCTCAGGATGGTCGGATACTCCAGGCGGAGCTGGTGGGGACCGATCAGTGGTTGGACCTGGCGGTGTTGGCGCTCAAGGACGCCGACGATCTCCCCACCGCCCCCCTGGGGAGCTCCAGCGCCCTGGAAGTGGGGGATTGGGTGATCGCCATCGGCAACCCGCTTGGGTTCGATTACACGGTCACATTGGGGATCGTGTCCGCCCTGAACCGGAGCGTGCCCCGGCCGGACGGCTCGGGCTACTTCCGGCGCATGATCCAGACCGATGCCGCCATCAACCCCGGTAACTCCGGGGGGCCGTTGGTGAACGCCTCGGGCGAAGTGGTGGGGATGAACACCATCATCGCCCGCCAGACCGGGATGGGCTTGGCGGTGGAGGGGATCAACTTCGCCGTGCCCATCGACGAAATCAAGCGGGTGCTTCCCCAACTGATCTCCCAGGGGGTGGTGACCCGCGGCTGGCTAGGGGTGTACATCCAGAACATCACCCCGGGGATGGAGGAGCAGTTCGGGGTCGCCCCGGGTGAAGGGGTGTTGGTGGCGGACGTGGTGCCCGGCTCCCCCGCCCAGGAAGCCGGACTGCAGTCGGGCGACGTGATCGTATCCGTGGACGGGGTGCCGGTGGGGAGCACCGATGAGCTCCAGACCGAGATCATGTACCGCACCCCCGGTGAGGTGGTGCAGCTGGAGATCATCCGGGATGGGGAGCGGCTGACGGTGCCCGTCACCCTGGGCGAGCGCCCCAGCGAGGAGGAACTGGCCGGGCTGCAGCCTGAGGAGTCCGAGCAGGGCATCCGGAAATTCGGGCTCACCGTCCAGGCCATCACCCCGGAGTTGGCGGAAAGGTATGGCTTGGACACCACCCGCGGGGTGGTGGTGGTGGCGGTGGAACCCGGCTCCAAGGCCTACTGGGGCGGGGTGGAGGAGGGCGACGTGATCCTGGAGGTGAACCGCCAGCCCATCATCACCGTCCAGGACTGGAACGCCGCCGTCCAAGACCTCTCCGAGGACGAGGAGGTGCTGCTCACGGTCCTCAGGGGGGGTCGCACGAGGTTCCTCCTCCTCCGCTAGTTCGGGTAAAATAGGGTGGGTCGGAGAGTAGCGCAGCCTGGTTAGCGCGCAGCGTTCGGGACGCTGAGGTCGGCGGTTCGAATCCGCCCTCTCCGACCAGAACGGGAGGCGGGTATAGCTCAATGGTAGAGCACTGGCCTTCCAAGCCAGTGACGCGGGTTCGATTCCCGCTACCCGCTCCAGGTCACCCCAAATAGCTGCGCGGCTTTTCGTGGGGTGAACGGCGCCCGTAGCTCAGTTGGACCAGAGCAGCGGCCTTCTAAGCCGCAGGTCGGGGGTTCGAGTCCTCCCGGGCGCGCCAGGGGAGCGTAGCTCAAAGGCAGAGCACTGCGCTGTGGCCGCAGGGGTTGCGGGTTCGAGTCCCGTCGCTCCTCCCAGCGCCCGTAGCTCAATCGGAACAGAGCATCGGCCTTCGGAGCCGAGGGTTGGGGGTTCGAGTCCTCCCGGGCGCGCAGCTACTCCGTAAGTGCGGCGATGATCTCCCGCAGGAAGGCCGGCAGGTCGCTCGGCACCCGCGAGGTGATCAGGTTCCCATCCCGCACCACCGGCTCATCAACCCAGGTCGCTCCCGCGTTCTCAAGGTCGTCCCGGATGGCGTAGAAGCTGGTCACCCGCTTCCCTTTCACCACTCGGGCCGAGCACAGCAGCCACCCCCCATGGCAGATGGCGGCCACCGGTTTGCCGGACTGGGCCAGCTCGCGCACCAACGCAACCAGCTCCGGGCTCCTCCTCAGGTAATCCGGAGCGTAACCGCCAGGGATGACCACCGCGTCGAAGTCCTCGGCCCGTACCTCCCTAGCGCCGAAGTCCGCCTGGGCGGGATAGCCTAGTTTGCTCTTGTACTCCCCCCTCTCCGGGCCCACCGCCACCACTTCTGCCCCTGCCTCTTGGAGCCGCAGGTAGGGGTACCAGTACTCCAGTTCCTGGTACAGGTCTGCCACCAACACCGCTACTTTCTTGCCAGCTAGTTCCATTCTACCTCCTAGAAATCCACACCCAGGTTGCATCCAGGCGGGCCCGGCCGGCGGCGGCCCGCTTGAGCCGGTCCATGATCGCCACCCCGAGCCCCTCCTCCGGCACTGGCTCGGCAACGATGGCGGCCAGCCCAGCCCGGTCCAGGGCATGCAAGGCGGAGAAGAAGTTCGCCGCCGCCTCCCGGAGATCCCCCGACCCCGACAACACCTCTACCCGGGCGAAATCGTGCCAGCCGTGACGAAAGGCAAGCAAGCCGCAGCGCTTGCGGGGAAGCTTCTCGCCCCGAGCAAGTGTCCCTCCCGCCAACAGGAACAGCGGGGTTTCAGGGACATAATGGCGGGGCAGGGTGCCCGGGGCCGGGGCGGCCCCTTGGTCCACCCGCGGGGGCTCCAGCCGCAGTTCCCCCACTACCTCCCGCAGGGCCTCAAGCGGGGTGCCTCCGGGCCTGAGCACCCGGGGCGGGGCCTCCAGCAGGGACACCACGGTGGACTCGATCCCCACCGGGGTAGGGCCACAAGCGAGCACCGCCTCTATCTTCCCTCCCAGCGATTCCAACACGTGCTCGTGATGGGTAGGGCTGGGGCGACCGAATCGGTTGGCCGAGGGCGCGGCGATGGGCCGGCCGGCGGCCCGGATCAGGGCCAGTGCCGCGTCATGGTCCGGCATCCGGATCGCCACCGTGGACAGGCCGGCCGTCACGATGTCCGGCACCAATTGGGACTTGGGAAGCACCAGCGTCAGGGGGCCAGGCCAGAACCGCTCCGCTAGCTTCCGAGCCAGCTCCGGAACGTTCCACCACAGCCGCTCCGCCTCCTCCCAGGAGGCTACGTGGACGATCACGGGGTCGAACCGCGGGCGGGCCTTTGCCTCGAAGATGCGGGCCACTGCCTGAGCCGATAGGGCATCTGCCCCCAGTCCGTACACCGTCTCGGTGGGAAAAGCCACCAACCCCCCGGCGCGGATGATGGCCGCCGCCTGGGCGATATCGGCTTCGCTGCAACCCAGCAGCTTCGTGTCGTGCTCCATACTGCCCTCGCTATAATCCCGAGGCCATGACGCCCGAACTCATCTTATACCATGCCCCCCTGCTCCTGGAAAGGGGGGCCGACGCGGTGGCGGTGCGGTGTGGTCGCATCGCGGCGGTGGGGCGGAGCGAGGAGGTGCTGCGCCTGCGTGGCCCCGGGACGGAGCTGCTGGACCTGAAAGGGCGGCCGCTGGTTGCGGGCTTCTTCGACGCCCATGTCCACTTCATCCAGACCGGGTTGGATCAGGTGTTCTATGTGGACCTCTCCCAGGCGCGCTCGCTGGCGGAGGCGTTGGAACTGCTGGCCCGCGCCGGGAGGGCCCGTCCCGGGGGCTGGGTGGTGGGTCGGGGGTGGGATGAGTCGGTGTGGCCGGAGCGCCGCTACCTGGAACGACTTGATCTCGATCGGCGGTTGCCCAAGCAGCCGGTGATAGCGATGCGGGTGGACGGCCACCTGGCGGTGGCCAACACCCTGGCCCTGGCCCGTTGCGGCCGTCCGGAGGGGGAGCTGGTGGACCGGGACCGGGGGCACCTATGGGAGGAGGCGGCCCAGGAGCTCCTCGCCTGTGCCCAGCCCGAACAGGAGACCTTGGTGGAGGCGGCGGCCGCCGCCTCCCGGCTCGCCGCCAGCTTGGGGATCACCTCCGTGGCCGACATGGGCGGCCCCCGGGTTCTCCCCAGTTTGCAGCTGGCCGAAGCCCGGGGCCAGCTCAGGACCCGGGCTTTCCTCTACTTGCCACGGGAGGAGCTGGACCGACTGGTGGGCTTGAGCGTCCGCCGCGGGTTTGGGACCTCCTTGGTGCAGATCCAAGGGCTGAAGGCGTTCGTGGATGGCTCCCTGGGGGCCCGCACCGCCGCCCTCACCGCCCCCTATGCCGATGGAGGGGGAATGGGGGAGCTGCTCCTCACCCGGGACGAGCTGGCGGCCCTGGTGCGCCGGGCAGAGGGGGCGGGGCTGCAGGTGGCCATCCACGCCATCGGAGATCGGGCCATCGAAGAGGCGATCTCCGCCTGCGAGCTTGCCGGGGTGGACCCGGAGGCCAGGCATCGGATCGAACACTTGGAGCTCCCCACCCGGGAGCAGCTCCGCAGGATGAGAAGGCTGGGATTGGTCGCCTCCATGCAGCCTAACTTCGCGGCCCGCTGGTCCGGTCCAGGGAAACTGTACCAGGCCCGGCTCGGCCCGCAGCGGGACGCGGTGATCGATCCCCACGCCTGGGTGGCGGAGGCGGGGGTGCCGCTCGCGTTCGGCTCGGACGGCATGCCCATGGGACCGCTTTACGGGCTCCCCGGGGCCATCAACCCCCCCCAGCCGGCCCAACGGCTCCCCTGGCAGGCGGCGTTCCGGGCCTATACCCACGGCGGGGCCTACGCCACCTGCTCCGAAGGGGAACTGGGGGATATCTCACCCGGGCATCTGGCCGACTTGGTGGTCCTGTCCGCCCATCCCTGCGAGGCGCCCTGGGAAGAGCTGCGGGTGGACATGACCTTCCTCGGGGGGGAGCTCGTCTATGAAAGGTGAAGCTAGGCCTGTCCTTCGCCGCGGCCTGTGCCGGGCCGGTGCGACGCCGGCTGCGGCGAGGCGGGTCGGCCACTGCCCGGGCGTGCTCCCTCCAGCCCTCCGCCCACAAGTTGGGGCGGCTGAGCCAGGGATGAGGGGGGGCTAATGCCGGAGCTTCCCGAGGTGGAGACGGCAGTGAGGGCCCTGCGGCCGCGCGTGCAGGGGGAGGCGCTCCTCAAGGTGGAGGTGTTCGACCCCCGGTTGGGCTTGGACCCCGCCGCCCTGGCGCTTCCCGCGCCCGTGCGGGCGCTCAGGCGGCGCGGCAAGTACATCCTGCTGGAGCTGCCGGGGAAAACGCTGGTGATCCATCTGCGCATGTCCGGCCGGCTGGTGTGGGGGGAGGCTCCGCCTCCAGGGCGGGTGCGGCTGGCGCTCCATTTCCCGGGTGGGGCGGTGTACCTCGTGGACCGACGGCGGCTGGCCACGGCCGAGGTGGCGCAGTTCGAGCCGAGGCTGGGGCCGGAGCCGTTTGGGGATCTCTCCTGGCTTCCGGGGGCCCTGAAGCGGTCGCGGATGCCGATAAAGAATTGGCTTTTGGATCAGGGCAAGATCGCCGGGATCGGGAACATCTACGCGGCGGAGATCCTGTACCGGGCCGGGATCGATCCACGCCGGCCCGCTGCCGACCTAACCGAAGGGGAGGCGCAGCGCCTGGCACAAGCCATCCCCCAGGTACTCGAGGAGGCGATCGCCGGCAAGGGCACCACCCTGCCCGATGGCGAGTACCGCCAGCCCTCCGGGGAGCTGGGCGGGTTCCAATTTCGGCTTTCCGTGTACGGGCGGGCGGGGGAGGCGTGCCCTGGTTGCGGGGCCCCCATCGCCCGGGTGAAGATCGCCGGACGTAGTACTTACTTTTGTCCCAGCTGTCAGCGGTAGGGAAAGGAGGATAGATGCCGGAGAAGACGGTAGTGACGGCGAACTGGAAGCAAGGGGTGGCATTCACCATCCGGATCAGGGGGCACGAACTCCTAACCGACCTCCCACGGGAAAAGGGGGGGCAGGATTTGGGCCCCACCCCCCCGGAGCTCCTGCTGGCCTCTTTGGCCTCCTGTTCCGGGATCTTCGCCAAGCTGTTCGCCGATCGGGAGGGTATCTCCACCGAGGGGATCGAGGTCACCGTGGAGGCCGATACCCTACAGTGCCCCATGCGGTTGGGGAACTTCAAGGTCCGGATGCGGATTCCCGGTCTCCCGGAGGGGAAGCGCTCCAAGGCCCAGGCGTTCGTGGAGTCCTGCCTGGTGGGCCAAACCCTGAAGGTCGCCAACGCCATCGACCTGGAGCTCTTGTGAGCGGGGACGCTAGTCGCCCCCCCTGCCCACCGGGTTCTCCAGGCTGCCGATCCCGGGGATCCGGACCTCCACCCTGTCCCCGGGCGACAGGGGCCCTACCCTGGCGGGAGTGCCGGTGGCGATCACATCCCCCTCCTCCAGGGTCATGAACGAGGTGATCTCCTGGATGATCTCGGGGATCCCGAAGATGAGCTGGGAGGTGGTCCCCCGCTGGCGGAGCTCCCCGTTCACGTAGGTCTCCACCGTGAGGGGGAAGTCAAGCTCGTCCGGGGTTACGATCCAGGGGCCGATGGGACAAGACGTGTCGAACCCTTTGGCCCGCACCCAGTTGCACTCCCACTCCTGGGCGGCCCGATCGGTCACGTCGTTGAGGCAGGTATAACCCAGGATGACCTCGGTTGCGTCCTTCGCTCGCACGTTGCGGCAGCGGCGGCCGATCACCACCGCCAGCTCCCCCTCGTAGTCCACCCGCCGGGAGGAACGGGGGAGCAGGATCTCCTCCCCGGGGCCGATCACCGCCGAAGGGGGCTTGAAGAAAAGGAGCGGCCGCTCCGGCACCTCGTTCCCCAGTTCCCGGGCATGGGCGGGGTAATTGCGGCCCAGGCACACGATCTTGCTGGGCCTGACCGGTGGGAGCAGCCGCACCTGCGCAAGGGGCCAGCGGCGACCCAGCCCCACCGCCTCCTCGCCTACCACCTCCCCCCGCAGGGTAAGCCCCCCTACCTGGAACACCGCGATCTTCATGGGTGCCTCCTTTCACCGGCGGGCTATAATAAGGCCGAGCCGAGGTGGCGGAACTGGCAGACGCGCGGGACTCAAAATCCCGTGCCCGTAAGGGCGTGTGGGTTCGATTCCCACCCTCGGCACCAGCAGCGGAAAAGGCCCCTGGGCGAGGGGCCTTTTCCTGGGGCGGTTATCCGGCCTCGAATACCTCCAAGGCCGATCGGCGTTTCTGTTATGCCATGGATTCACTGCTTGTAGACACCCGCTTGGGCGTGTCGGCCACGGGCGCACGTAGCTACGAGGGCTTCAGCAGCGAACCTAGGGGTGGGTGAAGAGGGTGGAGGCCCCAAGGGGCCAGAACAACGCCGGCCCTTGGCGTGCGCCGTGCGCCCAACTTCCGGGCGCATGGGAATTACTCCGCGGTAGCCGTGTAGATCACGGTCACCTCGTAGGTCCCGGGGGCCATGTCGCGGAGGTTGGACAGCTGGTAGGACACCGGGATGACGGCGTTGCCGGAACCGGAGTCCTGCGCCAGCAGCACGGCTAGATGCGCGATGGCCTCGTCGTCGCCCTCGAGCTCGTAGGTGAGCGACCACTCGGAGTTGCTGAACACGTACAGAACCATGGCCTCTTTGGCCAGGTACTCGTCGATGCCCGGGTCGAACTCGGGGAACTTGAACGAGGCAGCGCTGACGCTCAGCTCGATGAACGCGGGCACCTGCCAGATCACGCTGGTGTCAACGGAAGCGGAGGCATCGAACCACCCTCCACGCTTGGCGAGCCCAGGAACCACGAAGGTAACCCCCAACACCAAAACCATAAGACCGATAAGGATCTTCCTCATTTCGAAGCACCTCCTGCCTATTGGTGGTTTTTTTGCGGAGACACCTAGCGGCTCGGCCACCAATGGCTGCAAAGCTACGGCAGCCCGGCTGTCTCAGGGAGACCCGTGGCTTTGCGTCCCCGCCTCGCGACGGGTTTGCCTTTTTCGTAGTCGCAGCCCGTAGGTCCGTAGCTTTGCGCCCCGCCCTTTCGGACGGTTTGCCCTTCGGTGCCCCGAAGTGAGGAATCCTCCCTTGGGACTCGTCCACCCTCTTCACCTGTCAAGGACCGGCACATTGGTTATGCCACAAAGCTATGTGATTTAGACGCTTGCCACTTGTAACCACTAGAAAACATCGGGCAGTTGTGGCGCACGTCGTTTCCCGCTAACCTCCTGGGAGGGAGGAACACCATGCTGAACGCCTTGCGGATAGGGGGCCATTTGATTCTCGGACGTACCCACCTGTGGCAGTACTACACCAACGTCACCTGGCGCACCTGTGAGGAGTGCTTGGCCCGGCACGGGCGGATCGCCCCCCGGCCGAATTCCTTCCCCGACCCCCAGGACGGCTGCGAGCGCAAGCTCCTCCGGTTCCCGGTGTGGGAGCTTGCCGCCTATCGGGAGAAGGCCCGGCTCATGAGGAAACTGGCCCAGGAGGAGCTCTGGCGACGCAAGGCCTTCCGGGAAGCGACCGAGCTCCTCGCAACCCGCCCCGCGGAAGCGGTGCGGCTATTCGACCGGGCCGGGGGGGTGGACGTGTACATCCCGGAGCTGGAGCGCTTGGCGGCGGAGCAGCGGGAGCTATTGGCCCAGCGCCCGGAACTGCGGGCGAGGCTGCGGCAGGTGTTCCTCCGTCGCTGGTCCGAGAAGTTCACAAAACCCCGGTATGAGCGGCTGCCGGAGCGGATGCGGCAGGCCAGGGAGAGGTGGGGTGAGGCGAGGATCAAGGAGCTGTTCCCGGAGGGGTGAGCCCCGGTTCTGGCTGGCCGCCCTGCTTGTGTTCGCCCTGCTCATCTACACCGGGATCCGGCTCATCCCGCCCCGGCCTCCCCAGCTCCCCCGACCCACCCCGGTGGAGGTAGAGGGGGTGGTGGTCCCCTTGGAGTTCTCCCGGGCAGGGCCGGTGGAGCTGAACCGGGCCACGGTGGAGGAGCTGATGGAGCTTCCCGGGATCGGGCCAGTGCTGGCCGAGAGGATCGTGGCCTTCCGGGAGCAGCATGGCCCGTTTACCAGCGTGGAGGACCTCCTCCAGGTGCCGGGGATCGGGGAGGCCACCTTGGAGGCCCTACGCCCCCTGGTGACGGTGGAACCGCCCTAGGCCCGGGTCACGATCAGCCGTAGGTCCCCGGCGGCGTTCTCCGCCTGATCCACCACCCCGCCCAGGAGCAGCACCAACTGGATCAGGTGATAGCGGTCGAAATCCGACAGCCCCGCCGCCCGGTAGATATCCCGCACCAGCGCCCGCTCCACCAGGTCCGACTCATGCTCCAACAAATTGATCCGATCTACCCCTTCCTCCACCGCTTCGACGTGGCCGCCCTGAAGCCCCTCCGCCAGTGCCTCCTCGAACACCTCCACCGCCAGGTGGTATTCGTGCACCGCCCGTACCAGGGATTCCCCCAGGGTGGAAAAGCCCTCGGTGAGCTCTACCACAAGCTCCGGCCGCCGCAGGGCCATAACCAGGGCGGCGTCCTGGCACAGATCGGCGATCTCGTCTTGGTGCCATACCAGCTCCAGCAAGGCGGCCCGGGGTACCGGCAGGCGTTGCAGGGAGTTGATCTTGGCCCGCAGTTCCCGCTTGGCCCGGTCGGCGGCGTGTTCCGCCGCGCTCACCAGCTCCGCCTTGACCTCCTCCCCCCGCAGCCAGGCACGGAGCTGGCGCCCCAGCTCCTCGGCCGCCTCCTCCACTGCCTGGGTATGGGCCGCCAACCCCAGCGGCAACACCCGTTTCCACAACCTAAACCGCCACACCCCCGCCATCATCCCCCTCCTACGGGGCTACGGGCAACGGAGCCGGGGTCAACTCCACCGTTTCCATGGGCTCACCCGGGAGCTCGATCACCTCTCCCCGTTGTACCCGGGCCACCGGCACCATCTCCACCCGCACTGCCTGCTCCGTGACCGTGACCCTCAGGTAGTGCAGGGTGTCCTCGATCCCCAGCACCGACCCCTCAATACGCTCCTCAGAAAGCGGGTAAAGCGGTGCCCCACCGCCTCCGGTGATGAAGTAATGAACCCCGTCCCGGACCACGTGTTCGTAACTGTGGCAGTGTCCCACGAACACCGCTGTCACCCCCGCCTCCTGGAAGATGGGGGCCCACAGGGTGCCCAGTCTCTCGTTCCCCCCGTAGTGGGCGTCGGAGCTATAAAGGGGATGGTGGAAGAACACGAACTTGTAGCGGGCATCCTGGGAGAGGGTCTCCCGCAGCCAGTCCGTCTCCTCCCGCAGCCCGGTGAGCTTGAGGTACTGCAGGTTGGAATCCAGACCCACCAGGAGCACATCCCCCCATTTTAGGCTCCACCACTGCTCCCCGAACTTCCCTCCCCCCGCCGGCAGGGAGAAGAGGTCATAGTAGGTGCGGTGATTACGCTCGTGGTTGCCGATCACACACAGGAACGACATGGCCTGGAAGAGGGAGCTTCCACTGGCCAGGAACTCCCGCCACTCCACCTGGGTAGGGGATTCGATCAGGTCCCCTGTATGCACCACGAACTCCGCCTCCTCTTCGGCCATCCGGGCCGCCACCAAAGCATGGCGGGGGTAGTGGGTGCGGGAGTCCCCGTACACCAAGAACGTGAACGGCCGGAATTCCTGCGGGGGCACCGTGAAGTAGCATACCGGGCTCACCGCTTGCCCCAACCGCACCCGGTAGGCGTAGCGGGCCCCCGGGGTGAGCCCGGACAAGGTGGCCCGCTGGAGTTCGCCCCCCGCTCCGGGGGCAGCGTCCGACAAGACCCCCGTCCCCTCGTAGATAGCCGCTGGCCCGTATTCCACCGTGCCCTTGATCTCCTCCCCCCACCAGGTAACCACCGCCTGGTCTGGGGACAGGGG
>DQVA01000260.1 GCA_015661965.1 Candidatus Bipolaricaulota bacterium | reverse complement strand
TGGCGCGGCTCCTCGCCCAGCGGTTAAAGGAGGCGGGATGAACTGGCGGAGGCTGGTGGAGCGGGAGTACCTGGAGGCGGACCGGGAGTTCGCGGAAGAGGTTTTGCCGGTGGGAACGGTGAACTTGTCCTCGTTTGGGCTGATAGCGGACGCTACCCGGTACCTCTTGGTGGAGGAGGGAGGGGAGGTACATATCCGACCGGAAACCGCCTCCCTCAAGGAGATCCTGTCCTCGCTCGCCAAGGGGGGAGCGGCGGTGAACCCCAAGGACGCGGTGGCAGCGGTGGAGCGGTTCGCGCAGCTTTGGGAGGAGAAGATCCGCGCCCGGGGGAAGTGGGAGGAGCTGGTGGCCACGGCTAGGGCCGCCGGCGAGATCACATCCCCCCCGATCAAGAAATACCGCGGGTGGTTCCGCAGGAAATAAAGAGGGGCCGGGGTCTTCCCCCGGCCCCCTTTTCTAAACGAGCCTAGAACACCCAGGGGCCTTCCAGGACGTCCCACCAATCCGTTTGGTCCCACAGGTTCACGAAGGAGTTGGCCGGGACGTTATAGGGGCCGTAGACCTCGGTGACCCCGTTCTGGATGATGGTGACCGTCACGGTGGTGGCCACCGACGCGTTTCCGGCGTCGATGGCGATCCGGTAAAGGTCTAAGTCCCAGTGGGGGAAGCCCAGGGTATAGGTCTCGGTGCCGTCGCCGTCGGCGGCGTCGTCGTCCCCGGAGAAGGTGCCCCAGTCGGCGCCCGTCTTCGGGGTGGACCAAGCGGTAGCGTACCAATCTCCTTCCCAGATGGCGAGGTCCACGTCCCCGGCCCCGGTCCAATCGATCCGCACCTGGAGCTCTGTGTTTATGGGGACGAGGAGTTCCTGGAAGTCGCCCGGGCCCACGCTGAGGGTCCCGGTGGCGGTGACGCGGTTGGCGGTGCGGGACCAGAAACGCGCCTGATCGTCCCCGCCCACCAACACCTGGTAGCTCCCGGGCTCGATCCCGTAGAAGGCCGCCACCCCAGGACCATAGGAACCGGAGGGGAAGCCGAACCAGTACACGCCTTCGAGGTCGGTCTGGGCCCAATAGCGGATCTCCCCGTCCTTGAGCAGGACCACGTCCACGTAGGGCACCGTGATCCAGACGCCGTAGAGTGTTTCAGAGCTCTCCGTGGGGGCGTAGATGTAGGCGGAAGCGCCGTCGGAGGGTACCGGGGCCGTCACCGCGGCCGCGGCGTCGATCCGGCCGTAGCCGGAGCTGGTGTCGAACCCGGGGGCCTCGATGTCCACGGCGGTGTTCTCCATGATCCTCTTGATCTGGTAAGGAGTGACCGCGGGGTGGAGCTCCCGCAACAGCGCCGCCAGGGCCGCGGCGAACGGGCTTGCCATGGAGGTCCCGGGCCAGTAGTCGTAGAGGAGCGGATCGCCGGTGCCCTCCTGGACGTGCCAGGTGGGCACGCTGGAGAGGATCCCCTCCCCCGGGGCGGCCACCGACAGCCACCCGCCCAGCTGGGAGAAATCGGTCACCGTGTCGTCGGGCCGGGTGGCCCCCACGGCGATCACGCCGGGATATGCCGACGGGAAGTGGATCCAAGCCTCACCGTCGTTCCCGGCGGCGCATACGGGGATCGCCCCGTTGGCCAGGGTGTAGTCGAACGCCGCCTTGATGAGCTGCGAGTAGACCGCCCCGCCCCAGGAGTGGTTGAGCACCTGGGCCCCGTTGTCCACCGCCCAGATGATGCCCCATGCGGCGTAATATGAACCCACGAACCAAAAGCCGTACCCATCTGTAGGATGCGTGTAGTATTCGAAGATCCTTATGGGCATTATCTGAACATCCGGGGCCAAACCGACGATCCCTTCCCCATCGTCTTCGGCGGCGATGATCCCCGCCACATGGGTGCCGTGACCATGTTGGTCAGAGTCCGTCCCCGCGGGGAGGACGGTATCGGTGCGGGGGGCATAACCGGCCAGTACTTTGCCGGCGAGATCGGGGTGGGTGCCGTCGACGCCGGTGTCCACCACCGCCACGATGACCCCGGCCCCGGTGGCGTGGGCCCAAGCGTCCTCCGCGCCCACCGCGTCCAAGCCCCACTGGTAGGGCCGCAGATCGGCGCCGGGATCGTACACCATCGGCCCCAGGCCCTTGGTCGGGACCGTTCCCTCCGGCTCGGGGTCGATGAGCTCGTACATGTAGTTCGGCTCCACGAAGGCGACACCCCTCAGGGGATCGCGCCTGTCCATGACCCGCCGCAGCACGACCCCGAGGGCCCGCGCCACCGACATCCCGGCGGGGAGCTCCACCAACGCCGCCTTGAGCTCCCCCATGGAGAACGTATCGGCGACCGTGCCGTCCACCAACGAGACGACTTGCGCCAGGGCCGCCTCCTCGGTGTAGCCCACCACCAGCTCGCCGGGGATGTACTCGCCCCTGATGAAGCCTGCCCCGAAGAGTTCGGGATCTATCTGTGCGGGGGCGGTCGGATCGCCGGGGACGGCGGGGAGGGCTGGCCCGCAAGCGGGACACCCACCATCATCCTGGGAAAACAGCCCGGCGCAGCCGGTGAGGAGCAGGGCCAACCCCAGCAGACTAACCGCAATCGATATGTATTTCTTCCTCATAGCTCACCTCCTCACCAGTCCCCGGTGGTGAACGTGAACAGATCCGTAGCCGGAAGCGGCATGTGGGGGTTGCCCGTAAGCCATGATACATCATTTACCGCGATGGAGATCGCCGTTGGGTTGGCGAAATCGTCGTAAGCCACCGCTTCGCCGATGTACCACTGATACACCCGGTGGGGCTGTAAGTATTCATACGGATCAGCCACGATCCCCAGGTCCGTGTAGTCGAATTGGGTTTCGTTCAGGAAATCAGTGGCCAGATAGTAACCCGCACCCAACGCCAGATCCCACAGCACCCACACGTAGTACTGGTCGTTGCCCACCACCTTCGTGGGCTGCCAGCGGAAGGTGGGCGTTAGGGAGACCCCGGTGGCCCCGTCCGCCGGCTCCAGCAACCGCACGTCCCAGACATCCAGCGGGGTGGTGGAAGCTTCCACGGCCGCCGATTCGGTGCTGCCCTGATAGGCCCGCACCTGATAGGTGGCCTCGACCCCCACCGCGAGCCGGGAGGAGGAGTCCCGGAAGGTGTAGGAGGCCGTGGGATCCCCCGCGGCGGCCACGGTGCCGATGAGCTCGAAGTCCGCTTCCCCCGCCAACTTCCGGTAGATCCGGTAGCCGGTGATGGACGCATCGTCCGGGGAAGCGTCCCAGGTGAGCTCCACGTAGAGGTTCCCCCCCTCTGGGGCCGCGTGGATCTCGAGCTCGCCCGCCCCGGAGGGCACCGTCAGGGGCTCGCCGTAAAAGGAGACCTTCTTCCCCAGGGTCACCGCCAAGGCCGTCAGGCCCGTGGGCGCTCCGATGCTCGGGGGACCCGCGGCCTCGGGGATGTAGACGTGGAAGATGAGATGGACGCGGTTTTCGTTCATGTCGTAGACCACCACCTCGAAGGTGGTCCACCCCTCGACCCCGTAGTTCGCCGGGTCGAGGGTCGCATCCCCGCTGGTGTAGGTGGAGCCGAACACCTCGCGGGGGGCGGTAAGCCATCCGGCCCCGGGGGTCTTGCCCAGGGCGGCGTAGATGAGGTTGATATCGTTGGGGCCGCTGGCGTCCACTCGGAAATCCAGCCCATCGGCCAGGGCCGCGGCGTCGAGCTCGATCCTGTCCCCGGGCTCCACCGGGTTACCCTCGATGGTGACCTCCACTTCGGGGGGCTCCAGGGGCCAGCCCGGGTTGAACACCGGCTTTTGGATGATGTCCAGCTTGGCAGTGCTCCCCACCACCACGCCCTGGATAATCGAGACGGCCTGGCCGTCCTTCTCCGCCCGCACTGTGTAGATCCCTTCGGGGACGGTGAGCTTATAGTGCCCAGAGGCGTCGGTGGTGGCCACCGGGCCGTAGTAAGCCGAGCCCACGGTATACAGCGGCACATCACCTCCCTCCGGGTAGGCCAGCACCACTGCCCCTACCACCGGTTCCCCGGACCCGTGGTCCACCACGAACCCCTCGATGCTCCCGGTGGGGGCCGCCGGGATGAACATGCATCCGGCCAGGGCGAGGGCAGCCATTCCCGCTAACGAAACCACTAGTCGCTTCGCGTTTTTCATGTCCCCCTCCCTAAAAGGAAACCGTCCAGCCCAAACTCAGAGCGGTTACCCCAGCCGGGCCCGCCGTCAGGTTCAGCTCCAACCCAGCCATGTCCGCCAGGGGGAAGGAGAGTGCGGCCACGATGCGGCTGAGGCCGAACAGGGCGCCGCTGGGCCGGAAATAGGCGGTAGCGCTGAAGACATAATTGCCGCCACAGCAAGCCGGCCCACAGAAACCGAGCTCGATGTACTCAAACTCCCCAGCTTCAAACTCGTAGCCATACTCTGGGGCATGACCCGGGCTGAGGAAGGTCACAATTTCCAGGTAATTGCAATCGGCAAGCTGGCAACGGAATCTCCAACCATCCACCCGGATCGCCTCTAGGAACAGGTCGCTGTTGTTTCCCCCGTGTGACTCCAGGTCCAGGTAGAGCTCGAAACAGGCCTCCCCCACCCCTTCCAACTTGGGTGAGGCCCACACGCTCTTGCCTGCAGTGGTAAAGGTGACCCCGATGTCGACGGAGATGCCACAACAGATGGGGAAAACGTTCCTAGCGGTGAGGGCCAGTGCCTCAAATCCCTCCTCTTTGTTGAACGCCAGCGAGGCCTCCAAAGAGATGCCACAACAGAAGGGAATACCCACCAGGGAGAATTCCTGATAGGTAAACCGTAGCCCGCCCGGGAATGGATCCACGGGGTAGGTCTTGGCGTAGGTGGCTGCCCCGCTGTAGGTGATGGTGAACGGGGATAGCCGCGCCCCGAAGCCCGTCTCCGAGGAGAAGGAGATGCTGCCCAGGTCGGTCTCTGCCAGGATGACTAGCCCGCCCGAGGGGCCACCGGAGAAGAAGTATCCCGGCACGTTGGGCCCCACCATGGCCGTATACACGGTGAACTCGGCCCCAGCATAGGAGAGGTCCACCGTTCCCAATGAGTAAAGAAACGCAGGTGCCAATGGGCCAAACAGGAGGGTCCACTCCAACCCCAATTCATCTAGCAGGGTTCCAGCAATCCCCACCTCCTGCCACACCCAACCGTCGGTGCCCAGCCAGGAGGCGGTGCCCGACAGGGTCCAGCCTGCCCATTCACCAGCCAGGCTCAAGCTGCTTGACGCAAGTCCCACCGTAGGGAGCAGATCCAGCTCCACCATCCAGCTTCCGGAGATCCCTTGGGCTAAGCCCAGCAGGGAAGGAAGCAAAAAAAACAAAGCCGCAAACAATTTTGCCATGCCGCCCCCTTCCTTAACGGAATGTTCCCTCTGTCG
>DQVA01000292.1 GCA_015661965.1 Candidatus Bipolaricaulota bacterium | reverse complement strand
GAGTGTGCCAGGCGACTAGGGGTGGTGGCGATCGTGCGGGGGCTGCGGGCGACCTCTGATTTCGACTACGAGTTCCAGATGGCGCTTATGAATCGTGATCTGGACTCCGATATTGAAACGGTGTTCTTCATGACCGCCGGGGAGTACTCGTTCCTTTCCTCATCTATCGTGAAGGAGGTCAAGCGCTACGGTGGGGGGGTATCCAAGTTCGTGCCCCGCTGTGTGGAGCGCGCCCTGGAGCAGAAGTTCACCCGAGGGGCTTAACCTAGGCGCTGCCGGTACCTGTCCCCGCACGCCGAATTTGCCTAATTCGGGGGGTAAGAGGTACTCTAGGGGCGATGAACGAGGCCGATACACGGGCGAGGCTCGTTGACCCCAAGCTGAAGGTGGCCGGGTGGACTGATCAACATGTAACGCGCGAGTTCTATTACCAGAAAGACGTCCACTACGTGCCGGGAAAGATCATCCTCGCGGGCACTCAAATCCGTCGAGGCAAGAGGCGCAAGGTCGATTATCTCCTTCGCCTCACCGATGGGTTCCCCATCGCTGTAGTCGAGGCAGAGCCGGAATACAAATCCCCAGATTCTGGGTTAGAGCAAGCCAAGGGCTACGCCCGTGACCTAGGCCTCGCCTTCGCCTATTCCACGAACGGACATGGGATCGTGGAGTTCGACTTTTTCACCAACGCAGTCCAAGAGATGGACCGATTCCCCTCACCCCAAGAACTCTGGCACCGTTGGCAACTTAACACGGGCCTCGGTGAGGTGGAGGTGAGGGATCGACGGCTGGAGTACCTGTCCCGCCTCGGGAGTGACCGCAGCGGCAACCCACTTCTATACGACTACTGCCCGGAGTACGTTTGCGGGAAGCGCCCCTATTACTTCCAGGAGGCCGCCATCCGCGAGGTGATCAAGCGCCTAATGCGTGGCCAGAGGAGGGTGCTCCTGGCCATGGCCACCGGGACTGGGAAGACGTTTGTGGCTTTTCAGATCGTGTGGAAGCTGATCAAATCTGGTTGGCTCAAGCGGCGTCATCCCGATCGCCCGGCTCGCGTCCTATTCCTTGCTGATCGGGTTGTACTACGTGGCCAAGCCCACAGCACCTTCTCCCCGTTCGCCGACGGCAACAACGAACCCCGCCATATCATCGAGGGGCATCCGCCCAACTTGAACCGCGACCTCTATTTCGGGATCTACCAAACGCTATGGAGCCAGGACGAAAACGGGGTACGTTTGTTCAAGAAATTCCCGCCCGATTTCTTCGACCTTGTGATCATAGACGAGTGCCATCGCTCCGGTTGGGGGACTTGGCGGGAGATATTGGACCACTTCGCGGAGGCTGTCCATCTTGGCATGACCGCGACGCCGAAGAGCGACGACAACGTCGACACCTATGCCTACTTCTGTGCCGAAGAGCCGGAGGTCTACATCGACCCCGAACACCCGGAGAAGGGGAAGCAGCGCCTCCCGGCCTATCAGTACAGCTTGGGACGCGGGATCGAAGACGGCTTCCTGGCGACCTACAAGGTCCACCGGGTGCGCACCGACATCGATATAACCGGGCTCCGGCTGGAGGACGCCATCGAGCAGGGCGCCGAGGTCTTCATTCCCGAGGAGGTGGAGCCCCGCGGGAAGTACACCACCCCCCAGTTCGAGCGAGAGATCACCCTGCCTGATCGCACCGAGGTCATGGTGAAGCATCTGGCGCAGCTCCTTCGCCGGTTTGGGATTTGGGAGAAGACCATGGTCTTCTGCGTGGATATGGCCCACGCTCGGCTGGTGGCCAGGCTCCTCCAGGACGAGTTCGGCCCCGAGACAGGTCTTGATAACTACGCCGTACCCATCATTTCCGAAGAAGGGGAGGAGGCCCGCCGGTGGTTGGAGGATTTCGCCGATTCCAGCAAGAAAGCCCCGGTGGTGGCCGCCACCGCTGAGCTCCTTTCCACCGGGGTGGACGTGCCCTCTTGTAGGAACATCGTGTTCATGAAGACCATCTCGTCTCCGGTGCTCTTCAAGCAGATCATCGGCCGGGGGAGCCGCATAGATCAGGCCACCGACAAGTACTGGTTCCGCATTATCGACTTCACTGGGGCGACGCGCCTCTTCGATCAGTGGGATCGCCCAGCCGGGACGTCCCCGGAGCCTCCCAAGGGACCGTTCACCGCTCGCCTGAAGGGATACATCTTCCATGCGCTGACCGGCGACCGCATCGTGGGCGCCTCGGTGAGCGTTCGCACCGGGCCCAACACCCAACAGGGCCCCATCCGTACTGATCAAGAGGGCGAGTTCGAGTTCGTCGGCCTCCCCGTGGGCCGGGTGACCTTGATTTGCAGTGCCGCCGGATTCATCCGGCGGGAGATGAAGATGGACACGATCGAGGACGGGACGGTAACGGTGGAGATCGGGCTGAAGCCCGCGCACAAGAGGTCGCGCAAGATCCGTGTCGAGGGCCTTGAAGTGACGATCGCCGATGAGGCCGTCTTCGTCATTGAGTCCACTGGGAAGCAGCTTACATTCAAGGAATATCGCGACTACGTTCGGGGGTATATCCTGAAAACGACTCCTACGCGGAGGGTCCTGCGGGACATCTGGGTGAACCCGAAACGCCGACGGACCTTCCTCGCGGATCTTCGCCGGGCCGACATCCACCCCGAGGTCCTCGCCGAAGTCATGAACCGCCAGGATGCTGACGCTTACGACCTGCTGGCGCACCTTGCTTTCGGGGCGCCAATCCGCAGCCGGGACGAGCGGGCCACCGCCTTCCGTAACCGGGAGCAAGCTTTCATCCGACGCCATGGTGAGAACGCTAGGCACGTGATCCTCGGACTCCTGGAAAAGTACCGCGTGGCCGGGGTGGAGGAACTCCGCCCAGAGGTGTTCAGCGTCTCCCCGTTCCGGGAGTGGGGCGGGGCCGTAAAGATCAGCCACTGGTTCGGAGGCGTTGAGAAGTTAGGCGAGGCGTTGGATGAGATACAGGAAAGAATCTATCCTGAAGAAGAGGTGGTGAGGGTGTGAACGGTCCGCAGACACGGGAGACCCTGGCGAACGAGATCTGGAGGGCGTGCGACATCCTCCGCCGTGACAACAACTGCGGTGGCATCATGGAGTACATCGAGCACCTCTCCTGGCTCCTCTTCCTCCGCTTCCTCGACGCCCAGGAGGAGGAATGGGAAACCCAGGCGAAGTTGGAGGGGAAACCCTATCAACCTATCATCGAGCACCCGTACCGTTGGCGGGATTGGGCTAAGAAAGACTGGCCCGCTGATGATCTCCTGTCTTTTGTTCACGGCAAGCTGATCCCTTACCTCCAGAACCTCGGCGGGGATCCCCTGCGTGACACCATCCGCAGCGTATTCGCCGAGCGCACCGTGATCGTCTGCGCCTCCGGCTACAACCTGAAGGATGTGATACAGATCATCGACGGCATCGATTTCCACTCCCAGGACGACATCTTCACCGTCTCCCAGGTCTACGAGGAGCTATTACGGCGCCTGGGGAGCGAGAACCGCCTGGCCGGCGAGTTCTACACCCCACGTCCGGTGGTCCGGTTCATCGTGGAGCTCGTGGACCCCAAGATCGGCGAGACGGTCTACGACCCCGCCTGCGGCACCTGCGGCTTCCTCGTCCAGGCCTCCCTCCACATGAGGAAACACGAACGCACCATCGAGGACCACCGGACCCTACAGGAACGCACCTTCTATGGTCAAGAGAAGAAGCCCCTCCCCGCACTCCTGGGGCTCATGAACATGGTGCTCCACGGCGTGACCTCTCCTCACATCGTGCGGAAGAACACACTGGAGGAGAACATCCGCCAGGTCACCGAGCGCTACGATGTCATCATGACCAATCCCCCCTTCGGCGGCAAAGAGGGGCGCCACATCCAGCAGAACTTCCCCATCAAATCCCAGGCCACGGAGCTCCTCTTCCTGCAACACATCATGAAGAAGCTCAAGCCTCGGGACGGCGCCCGCTGCGGGATGGTGGTGCCCGAGGGCACCCTGTTCCGCGGCGGGGCCTTCGCCGCCGTGAAACGGGATCTCCTGGAAGAATTCAACCTGCACACCATTGTGAGCCTCCCGCCCGGCACCTTCGCCCCCTACTCCGACGTGAAGACCGCCCTCATCTTCTTCGAGCGGCCCGGCCCGACGAAGGAGATTTGGTACTATGAGCTCCCCCTGCCCGAGGGGATGAAGAGGTTCAGCAAGGGAAACCCCATCCAAGACGAACACTTCGCCGAGGCCCGGAAACTCTGGCGGGCCTGGGATGCCTATCGCAAGGGAAAGGGTCCGCGCGAGGCCTGCCTCTCGGAGCACTCCTGGATCGTATCGGCAGAGGAGATCAAGAAGAAGGACTACGACCTCACCGCCCGCAACCCCAACCGCCCCGAGGACGAAGAGCTCCCCTCCCCAGCTGAGATCGTGGCCGGACTCCTGGAGAAGGAACGGGAGATCCTAAGTATCGTGGAGGAACTGAGCGAGATGTCGGCTGGGGGCTGCGGTTACAATGCCGAGGGAACTGGAGGTGGAAGCCGGTGGAAGCTACGGAAGTGATCTTCCTGGTGGAG
>DQVA01000284.1 GCA_015661965.1 Candidatus Bipolaricaulota bacterium | reverse complement strand
GCCGAAAGGCCGGTCACCGATGCCGGGCTCTCCCCCGGGGATGCGATCATCGTCACCGGGCCGGTGGGGGACCATGGGTTTGCGCTGCTCGCGGCTCGGGAGGACTTCAGGTTGGAAAGCGACCTGGTGAGCGATGTGGCAGCCATCTGGCCGCTGGTGGCCCGAGCCCTGGAGGTGGGGGGGGTCACCGCCATGAAGGACCCCACCCGCGGGGGCCTGGCCGCGGCCCTGAACGAGCTGGCGAGCAAGTCCGGGGTGGGGATCGAGATCCATGAGGAGAAAATCCCGGTGCGGCCCCAGGTGCGGGGCCTGTCGGAGCTACTTGGGATCAGCCCCTACGAGGTGGCCTGCGAGGGGCGGGCCGTGATCGGGGTGAGGCCCGACAGGGCTGAGCGGGTCCTAGCTGCCTTGAGGGAGCACCCCCTGGGACGGGAGGCGGCCATCATCGGCCGGGCGATCGAGGCCTATCCGGGCAAGGTGATCCTGGACACCGGGGTGGGAGGCCGCCGGTTCCTGGAGATGCCCTTGGGGGATCCGGTCCCTAGGATCTGCTAGCATCAACTGCCCTTCCTAACCGGTTTCTTAAAAAAACCTTGTCGAAGGCGGGTCTGGTCCCCAGGGACTACGCTGCGTCGGCCTGCTACAACAAGGAAGCCGCCGCAGGGCTCAAGAGAAGCCCCGCCGGGGATAAGAAGAGCAGGCTTACTGCTTCGCCTTCTTCAGGACCTCATCGATGGTGCCCACCATGTAGAAGGCCTGCTCCGGGATATCGTCTAGCTCCCCGTCGCAGATCAGCTTAAACCCCCGCACCGTGTCCCCGATCTTGACGTAGACGCCCTTGCGGTTCGTGAAATGCTCGGCCACGTGGAACGGCTGGGCCATGAACCGCTGGATCTTCCTGGCCCTCATCACGATGGTCTGATCTTCCTCGGAGAGCTCTTCCATGCCCATGATGGCGATGATGTCCTGCAAATCCTGATGGCGCTGGAGGATGGCCCTGGTTCTCTGCGCCACCTCGTAGTGCTCTCGCGTGAGGACCCTGGGGTCCATGAGGCGGGAGTCGGACTGAAGCGGGTCCACGGCGGGGTAGATCCCCTTCTCCGCCAGCTCCCGGGTCAGGGTGATGGTGGCATCTAGGTGGGCGAACACAGTGGCCGGCGCCGGGTCGGTGAGGTCGTCGGCAGGCACGTACACCGCCTGCACCGAGGTGATGGACCCCCGGTTGGTGGAGGTTATCCGCTCCTGCAGCTCGGCCATCTCCGTGGCCAGGGTGGGCTGATACCCGACCTCGGAGGGCATGCGCCCGAGGAGCGCCGATACCTCACTTCCCGCTTGGGCAAACCGGAAGATGTTGTCGATGAAAAGGAGCACGTCCTTGCCTTCCTCGTCCCGGAAGTACTCCGCCATGGTCACCCCCGAAAGGCCCACCCGGAACCGGGCCCCGGGGGGCTCATTCATCTGCCCGTACACCAGCACCGTGTTGGGGAGCACCCCGGCCCGTTTCATCTCCAAATAGAGCTCGTTCCCCTCCCGGGAGCGTTCCCCCACCCCGGCGAACACCGAGAACCCTTTATGTTCGTAGGCGATGGCCCGGATGAGCTCCATGATGAGCACGGTTTTCCCCACCCCGGCCCCCCCGAACAGGCCAACCTTCCCCCCCTTGGGGATGGGGGCAATGAGATCGATCACCTTGATCCCCGTCTCCAGCACCTCGTCCTCCACCGATAGGTCCGCAAGCTGCGGCGGTTCCCGATGGATGGGGTAGCGGCTTTTGGTGTCGGGCGGGGGCAGCTCGTCAATGGGGTTTCCCACCAAGTCGAACATCCTGCCCAACGTCTCCGGTCCCACCGGCACGGTGATAGGGCCGCCGGTATCCAGCACCTTGTCCCCCCGCTTGAGGCCATCGGTGGAGTCCATGGCGATGGCCCGCACCTCCGAATCCCCCAGGTGCTGGGCCACCTCCAGTACCAATTCCCCCCCCTCCCGGGGCACCACCAGCGCCTGCTTCAAAGACGGCAGGTGTCCCCGCGGGAAGCGGACGTCCACCACCGGCCCCCGGATGGCGGTGATCCAACCCTCTGCTTCCGGTTCCCGTTTCATCTCCCCTCCCTGAGCGCTTCCGCCCCGCCCATGATGTCGGCGAGCTCCGCCGTGATCCCGTGCTGGCGGGCTTTATTGTAAAGCAGGGTCAGCTTCTCGATGAGGTCGTCGGCGTTGTCGGTGGCGGCCTTCATCGTCTGCCGCCGGATGGCCTGCTCGGAGGCCTTGGCCTCAAGCAAGATGCCGAATACCCGCCCCAGCAAATACAGGCGGGCGGTATGGTCCAATAGCTCCGGCAAGGCCGGCTCGTGGATCAGCTCTTCCCCCCTGGCCTCCGGCACCTCCAACGGGAGCAGCCGCTCCAGCCCGACCCGCTGCACCAGTTCCCCCCGAAAGTGCATGTATACCGTCCACACCTCACCCACTTGCTCCCGGTACAGGGCCAGCAGGTCTTCCAGGATGCGGCTGGCGATCCTCAGGTCCGGCCGCTCGTAGGCGTGGAGGTACTGGGTCACGATGGGCCATGGTCGCCGACGGAAAAACCGATATGCCTTCTCACCCCCCAGGATGAGCCGCACCTCCTCCCTCCCCTCCAAAAGCTCCAGGGCGGCTCGGTTGATGTCCCCTACGTAGCGGCCGCATAGCCCCCGGTCGGAGTTCACCACCAGCACCGCGATCCCCTTCCGTTCAGGCCGGGAGAAGAAGGGGTGTTCTATCCCCTGCTTCCTCGCCGCCGCCCACAGTTGGGCAAGTGTCCGTTTGGACTCCTCCCCGAACGGGCGGGCGGAAAACAGCGCCCGCTTCCGCTGGATCACCTGCGTGGCGGCGATGGCGTACATGGCCTTGGTGATCTGCCGCACGTGCTTGATATTCTGGATCCGCCGCAGGATCTGTCGCGTCTTCTTAGCCATCTTGTCTGATGCTGGGTGATGGGGGATGGGTGATGGGCGAGGCAGGAGCGGCCAGCGAAAATCGCCTTATGAAAAGGCCTTCTTTGTTCCGGGGCTGCTTTTTCACTCCTGCTTTAATGTCATCACCCATCACAGATCACCGATCACACGTCACGCTCGGAAGGATTCTTTGAACGCCTTGGCCGCGGCCTCCAGGCCGGCCCGCACCCGCTCCGTCATGTGCCGCTCCCGCGCCAGCTCTTCCAGGACCTCCCGGTGCTCCTCCTTGAGGTAGGCCAAGAACCGCTGCTCGAACATGCTCACCGCCTCCACCGGGATGTCGTCCAGGTACCCGGACACGGCCACGTACAGGGCAGCCACCTGCTCCTCCACCGGCATCGGCTGGTACTGAGGCTGCTTGAGCATCTCCATGACCCGCTCCCCACGGGCGAGCTGGGCCTGGGAGGCCTCATCCAGCTCTTGGGCGAACTCGGCGAACGCCGCCAGGTCACGGTACTGGGCGAGCTCCAGGCGCAATTGCCCGGCCACTTCCTTCATGGCCGGGATCTGGGCCGCGCCCCCCACCCGGGATACCGACAGGCCCACGTTCATGGCCGGCCGCTGCCCTTTGTTGAATAAGTCCGCCTCGAGGTAGATCTGCCCGTCGGTGATGGAGATGAGGTTGGTGGGGATGTAGGCGGTGATGTCGCCGGCCTTGGTTTCCACGATGGGCAGCGCCGTGAGGGACCCCCCGCCGTGCTCGTCCGAAAGCCTGGCCGCCCGCTCCAGGAGCCGGGAGTGGGTGTAGAAGATGTCGCCGGGATAGGCCTCCCGCCCCGGCGGCCGCCGCAGAAGCAGCGATATCTCCCGGTAGGCCACCGCGTGCTTAGAAAGGTCATCGTAAACGATGAGGGCGTCCTGCCCCTTATCACGGAAGTACTCCCCCATGGCGCAGCCGGCGTAAGGGGCGATGTATTGAAGCGGGGCGGGATCCTCGGCGGCGGCGGCCACCACGGTGGTGTACTCCATGGCCCCATAGCGCTTGAACGCATCCACCACCTTGGCAATGGTGGCGGATTTCTGGCCGATGGCCACGTAGATGCAGTAGACCCCCTGGCCCTTCTGGTTGATGATGGTGTCCACGGCGATGGCGGTCTTGCCGGTACGGCGGTCGCCGATGATCAGCTCCCTTTGGCCTCGGCCGATCGGGGTGAGGGCATCGATGCACTTGATCCCGGTCTGAAGGGGGGTGTCCACCGGCTGGCGGGCGATCACCCCAGGGGCCTTCTCGTCGGTCTTGCGCCAGCCGGCAGGCTCGATCTCGGGGCCTCCGTCCAGGGGGCGCCCCAGGGGGTCCACCACCCGGCCCAGGAACCCCTCCCCCACCGGGGTCTGGAGCACCCGCCCAGTGCGGCGTACCTCGTCCCCCTCCTTGATGGCCTCGTCCCGCCCCAGCAGGGCTACCCCCACCGAGTCCTCCTGTAGGTCTAACACCAGCCCGTACACGTCCCCGGGGAACTGAAGTAGCTCGGAGGCCACCGCAGACCTGAGCCCCCACACCCGGGCGATGCCGTCCCCCACCTCCACCACCACCCCCACTTCCTCCATCTCCAGGTCCGCCCCGAGCCGCTTTATCTGCTCCCGGAGGACGGCAGCTATCTCGTCCTTGCGTGCCATGTCATCACCCCCTGAGCCCCGCCACCAATCGTGCCAGGCGCCCCCGGGCCGAGGCGTCCAACCTCCTCCCCCGGATCAATAGCTCCGCCCCGGCCAATAGCTCCGGCGCTTGTTCCACAGTCAAGGCCACCGGCCGCTGCCACACCCGCTCCAGCTTCTCCCGCAAGGCGGAGAGTTCTTCCGGGGTCACCTCCCTGGCGGTACGCAGAATCACGTGTATCAGCTTGCCCTCCTCCTCGGCTGCCGTCAGAAACTCCCCCCGGATCGCAGGGAACAACCCCGTCCTCCTCTTCCGCACCAACAGCCGGAGCAGGTTCAGCGTGTAAGGGTGAAGGTCACGGCCTAGCTCCTGTAAAACCCGCTCCTTTTCCTCCACCCCGATCAAGGGATGGGCCAGGAACTGGGGGAGTTCGGGGAGCTTTTGCCACAGCCTGCCCAGCTCGGCCAGCTCCGCCCCGATCCGGTCCTCCAACCCCTCGGCGCTGGCCACCTCGTACAGGGCTTCGGCATAGCGTTTGGCGACCGCGGATTCCGGCATGATCTAGGATAGAAGCCTGGCGTCGATCCTTTCGGTGAGCTCAGCCAAGAGCCGGTGATGGTCCTCGGGCCGCACTTCCCGGGCCAGTACCTGGCTGGCCCCCAGGATCACCAGCTCCGCGTAGGCCCGCTTGAGCTCCGCCAGGGCCTCCTGTTTGGCCCGGCCGGCGGCCTCCTCCGCCTCCCGGATGATCACCTGGGCTTGGTGCCGCGCCTCGGCCCGGGCCTGCCGCAACAACTCCTGGGCCTGGGCTTCGGCGGCGGACAGGATCTCCTGGGCCCGCCGATTGGCCCGGGCCAGCCGTTCCTCACTCTCCTTGAGCAGGGCCTGAGCTTTGGTCTCCAGCTCCTTGGCGGCGGTGATTCGCTGCTCCTCTCGCTCCCTCCTGGCATCGAGCCAGGCCAGGGCCCTGCGATACAGGAGACGCTTGAGCAACCACACCAGTAGCACGAAGTTGACGAGGTTGAACACGAAAGTCCAGTTGATGGACTTTACGATGGTGCCCCACTCCAGGTTCACCTTTCCTCCTCAGGCCACGAACAGCAGGATGATGGCCACCACCAGGGAGTAGATGCCGGTGGACTCGGTGATGGCCTGACCGATGATCATAGTCCGGAGGAGAGAGGCCTCCATCTCCGGCTGGCGGGCCATGCCGTCCAGGGCGTGGGCAGCAGCGATGCCTTCCCCGATGGCCGGGCCGATGGCCCCAAGGCCCATACAGATCCCGGCGGCCAGGTACTTGACGGCCTCTACCAGTTGTTCTCCGCTGATGTTCATCGCATCCCTCCTTTTACTCCACGGCGATGTGGATGTAGGCCGAAGCCAGAAGCGCAAACACCAGGGCCTGGATAGCCCCCACGAACAGCCCAAACCACAGGTTTAACCCGGCGGGCACTACCAGGGGAGCGAACTTCACCGCCACGATGGTGGTAAGGATGGCCCCGCCAAGGACGTTGCCGAACAGACGGAACGCGTGGGACAGCGTGCGCCCGAAGTCGCCGATCAGGTTCATGGGAAGCAGAAAAGGGTAGGGTTCAAGATAGCCCCGCAGGTGGGCCGCCAGCCCCCGCTCCCGGGCCCCGTAGTAATGCGCCAGCGCATACACGAGCAAGGCGAGGCTGAAGGTAACGTTGAGGTTCTGGGTGGGGGAAACAATATAGGGGATGGGGAGCACGCTAACCCAATTGCAGAAAAGCACGTACAGGAACAGGGTGAGGATGAGGGGGAGGAGGTCCCGGGCCAACCGCTTGGGGAAGCCGCCCAGAAGCTGGGTCTCGGCGAGCTCTAAAACAGCGATGAGGAAGGCGGCCCGCCGGGACAGGGGGGCCTCCGGGTCCCGGGACAGCCCCCGCCGGAGCCACCACGCTCCCCAAGCGAGAAACCCGGTCACCGCCAGCGCCACCAGCACGGTGACAAGATCGAAGGAGATCCGGAGCGGCCCCACCTGGAGATGTAAGATGAGCTTCTTACCCAGGTTTTCTAGCATGGGAGTTCCCTACCAGTCAGGGCCTTGGCCCACAGGACAAGCGGGGGAAGGACCAGGCCCAGGGCCACCGCCTCCGGGGCCAGGCCAACCAGGATCCCGGCCAGGGCCAGGGCACCGGTGAGGAGCAGCCGGGCTGGGCTCATGAGGGCGATCGCCAGCGCACCCCCTCTCTCCCCCACCACCGCCGTCAAGAACAGCAGTCCCACCAGCCTCCCGGCGACCACCGCCAGCACACCCAGCGGCACCCCCCACGCCCAGCGCGGCCCCACAGCAAACAGGCCCACGGATATGGGCACCGTCACCAGCACCGCCTCTGGGACCCCCACCAGGCTGGCCCTGAGCATGTCCAGCTTCACAGGGTGCGCATCTCCTCGCTCTTCTTCTCCACCAGTTCGTCCACCCGTTTGGTGTACTCCTGGGTGAGCTTGTCCAATTCCTCCCTCAGATGGAAGAAATCGTCCTCCGAGATGGCCCCTTCCTTTTTCTGGGCCTCCAGGCGCTCCCGCGCGTCCCGACGGATGTTACGTAGGGCCACCTTAGCCTCCTCGCCTTTGCCCCGCACCAGCTTGATCAGCTCGTTACGGCGCTCCTCGGTGAGACGGGGCACCTTCACCCGCACCATCTGCCCGTCGTTCTGAGGGTTGAGACCAAGATCGGCAGCCATGATCGCCTTTTCGATGGCCTGGATCTGGGACTTATCGAACGGCCGCACCACGATCAGATCGGGATCCGGGGCCACGATGTTGGCCAGGTGCTTAAGAGGGGTGGGGGTACCGTAGTAGTCCACCAGCACATCCTCCAGCAAGGCGGGGTTGGCGCGGCCGGTATGCACCTTCCCCAGCTCAGACCTCAGCACCTCCATGGTCTTGTCCATGTGGGCCTTGGCGTCCACAAGTAGCTCGTGCTCCACACTCGTCACCTCAACGAATCCTAGCCCTGGCCTGATTTGGCTGCAAGTCGGAAACCCCGCCACATGTACCCCACTTAGCCGGGAAGCTGCCGAATGGGCCCGTCACTGAGACCGTCTCCCGGAGCGCGCCCGGCGGGGGCGCCTCCGCCGGCGTGCCTCCCGCGGTTTGGGGGCTGCCTCCGGCCGCATCAGCTCCGTAATGAGCCGCCGGTAGCCAGCCACCGCTGCCTCGAGATCGGAGAGGGGAAGGTGCTCATCCGGCTGGTGGGCCAGCCGCTCGTCCCCGGGGCCGTAGCCCACGGTGGGGATCCCCCGTCGGCCGCAGGACTCCACCCCATCGGTGGAAAAGCGCCACACCTTGAGGGGCACGTTCCCCAGCGCCGCCTGGGCCCGCACTACCCAGGGGTCCTGGGGGTCCATGAGCCAGGCCGGGAAGAACTCCTCCACCTCCAGGACCTCTCCGGTATAAGCGGGGAGCTCCTCCCGGGCGATCTTCACCTGCACCCCCAGGTCCAGCTCCTTGTACAAGGAGAGGACCGAATCCGGCCGCTCCCCCCGCACCAGCCGCCGGTCCAGAAGCAACGTACAGCGATCCGGGACCACCGGCCCCCCTGGGGAAGCGGACACGGAAACCGGGGTGATGGTCCCCCTCCCCAGCATGGGATCGCGGGGCAAGGGGAGGGAGAGAAGCCTGGGTAAGGCGGCCATCAGCCGCTGGATGGCATTGTCCCCCAGCTCGGGCATGGAGGCATGGGCGGTGCGGCCGCGGGCCTCCACCACCAGCACCGCCCGGCCCCGGTGGCCGATCCCCAGCCGCAGGTCGGTGGGCTCCCCCAGGATCACCAGGTCCGGCTTGGGGATCCGGTCCAGGATCTTCCCCAGTACCGCCCCCTCGGCCGTCTCCTCGTGGGTCACGTAGGCAAATAGGAGCGTCCCCCGCACCTCGGCCAGGGCCCGGGCGGCCCCGGCCACCTGGGCGGCGATCGCCCCCTTCATGTCCACCGCCCCCCGGCCGTACAGCCGCCCGGCCCGCACCTCCCCGGAGAACGGCGGCGCCGACCACGCCGCCTCGTCCCCCGGGGGCACGGTGTCGAGGTGCCCGGTGAGGAGCAAGGTGGGGCCCTTGCCCCGGCGGAGCACCCCCACCACCGCTCCCCCAGGGCCCAGCTCTACATCACAGAAGGTACGCAGGGTGCGGAGCAGGAAATCCGCGGCCGCGCCCTCCCCCCCGGAAAGGCTGGGGATCCTCACCAGGCCAGTAAGGAGCCTTAAGGGGTCGATCATGAAAGGTGGATCTCCACGATGTCCCCGTCCTGCACCACGTGGTCGAGGGGGGCGTGCTGTCCGTCGAACCGGCCCGAGCCCCACAAACGTACATACCTAAGCCGCTCCACGAACTCCTTGTGGATGTGCTCTACCACGTCCAACACCGTGGCCCCCTCCCGCAGGGTGTAAGGCTGGCTCATATCAGGAGCTTGCCCGGGCTTTTTTGTATACACCCGCACCACCCCCGCCGCCCGGAAGATGGCCCGCCGGAGTCCCTCCAGGCCCTCCCCGGTGGTGGTGGACACCGCAAGGTGCGGGAAGCGGCCCTCCGCCCAGGCGGCCAGCTCCTGGGCCCGGGCAGGCGCAAGATCGCTCTTCACCCCTACCGCCAGCGTCCGCCGTTCCACCGTGCGCCAGTCCACCTGGCGGGAGGGGCCCACCGAGAGCACGATATTCCGCCCCCGCAGGAGCTCTATCACCTGATCGGCAAGCTCAAAGCACTTCTCATCTGAGAGATCAAGGCACAGGAGGACGGCATCCGCCAGTCGCACCAGGCCATACACCCACCCTTCCGTGTACTCAGGGGTGATGGGGGGCAGGTCCACCAGCTGGATCTGGATGTCCTCGAACTCCATCATCCCCGGGCAGGGGCGGAAGGTGGACATGGGATAGGGGGCGATATCGGGGTGGGCGTTGGTGAGGGCAGCCACCAGGGACGATTTCCCGGAATTGGGCGGCCCCACCAGGGCCAGCTGGGCCGCCCCCTCCCGCTCCACGTGATAGGTGGGGCCGCTGCTCTTGCCGGACCGGCGACGCTGTTCCAGCCGCTCCCGGAGCTTGGCGATGCGCCGCTTGATGTCGGCCTGCATCTTCTCGGTGCCCTTGTGCTTGGGGATGGTGGCAAGCATCTCCTGGAGCGCGTCCAGGCGCTCCTCATCGGAGCGGGCCTTGTTGAACCGCTCCCGTGCTGCTAGGAACTCCGGGGTCAGGTTGGCCGGCATCTCGCCCTCCTATTGAGGATTGTACGGGCCGGCATCCGGGGTCGCTAGCGATGCCCCCCCGGGGCCGCTATATTCTCCCGTCATGGCCAATCGGATTTGCGAACTTCTGGGGATACGCTACCCCATCTTCCTGGGGGGGATGGCCCACGTGGCCCGGGAGCCGCTGGTGTCGGCAGTGTCCAAGGCCGGGGGGGTGGGGATCATCGGCGCCGGGGGCATGCCCCCCGACGAGCTGGCCCGCCAGATCGAGCTCGTACGCCGGGCCACCGACCGCCCGTTCGGGGTGAACCTGATGCTCATGGACCCGAGCGTCCCCGAGCAGGTGGAGGTGGTGGTGCGGGCCCGGGTGCCCCTGGTCACGACCGGGGCCGGCAGCCCGGCCAAGTACATGGACGCCCTGAAGGAAGCCGGGATCCTGGTGTTCCCGGTGGTGCCGGCGGTGAAACTGGCGGTGAGGATGGAACGGCTGGGGGCGGACGGGGTGATCGCCGAGGGGATGGAATCCGGGGGCCATATCGGCACCGAGACCACCATGGCCCTGGTGCCACAAATCGTGGACGCGGTCTCCGTCCCGGTGGTGGCCGCCGGCGGGATCGCCGATGGGCGGGGAATGGCGGCCGCCCTGGCCCTGGGCGCGGCGGGGGTCCAAGTGGGAACCCGCTTCCTCGCCTCGGAGGAGGCGCCGGTACACGAAGACTACAAACGGGCGGTGCTTAAGGCCCAGGACCGGGACACCATCATCACCGGCAGGACTTTGGGCCGGCCGGTCAGGTGCCTGGCCAACAAGCTCACCAAAACCCTAGCCCGCTACGAAGCCGAGGGCCGCGACCCGGAGGAGTTCGAGTCCCTGGCCGTGGGGGGACTCCGGCGGGCGGTTTACGAGGGGGACCTGGAAAAAGGCTCCCTGATGGCGGGGCAGATCGCCGGGCTCATCCGGGACATCAAGCCGGTGGCGGAGATCATCCAGGACATGGTCCGAAAGGCGGCGGAAATCCTCACCCGGGGGGTGGACTTCCCCACGCCATGAGCGTGCTCAACCCCCGCACCAGGCGGGATATCGAGTTGAACCAGGTGCTGGGGATCGTGGCTGGCTATGCCGCCTCCGAGTTGGGCAAGCAGGCGGTGCTCTC
>DQVA01000078.1 GCA_015661965.1 Candidatus Bipolaricaulota bacterium | reverse complement strand
GCGATCAGCCCTTCCGCCGTCTGGGCCCAGCCCACCAGCGAGACGGCGGCCAGGGCCAGGATCAGAAGTGCTCCCCTCATCCTACCACCTCCGCAATCTTTGATTGGGGACACTATAGGCCGCGGGGGGAAAACAAGCAAGGGTTGCCGTCCGGGGAGCTCTCATGCTATAGTTCAGCAAATCCCGTACCCAAGGAGGTGCCATGGCGATCAAAGTTGATCTGGATCTGTGCACGGGGTGTGGACTGTGTGCCCAGGTGTGCCCGGACGTGTTCGAGATGGGGGACGACGGTTACTCCCATGTGAAGTCCGGGGCGGACGAGTCCCTGCCTTGCGTGGACGAGGCCGTCGACCAGTGCCCGGTGGGGGCCATCAGCAAGGAATGAGCAGCTGGGGGGCGGGTGAAGGGCCGCCCGCCCCCGTCTCCCTGTGAGGCGTCTGGGGCTGGCGCTCAGCTCGGGTGGCCCCCGGGGGGTGGCCCATATTGGGGTCCTCCAGGCGCTCTCCGATCACGGAATCCCCATCCACGCCATCGCCGGGGCCAGTGTGGGGGCCCAAGTAGGGGGGTTGTATGCCGCCGGGGTCCCCCTGGCCAAGATCACCGGCCTATGGCGGGACATGGGGTTCACCGGGATGGCCAAGGGGCTCCTCCCCACGTTCCCCTGGCGGGGCTGGTCCTCCGGGGAGGAGGTGAAGCGGGTGTTGGCGCCGCTGGTGGGGGAGCGGCGCATCGAGGGACTTCCCATCAGGTTCGCCGCCGTTGCCACCGACCTCCATACCGGGGAGGGGGTAGCCATCACCCACGGGCCGCTGGTGGAGGCCATCCGGGCATCGGTGTCGGTGCCCGGGTTGTTCGTCCCCGCCCAGTGGGAGGGGAGGCTCCTGGTCGACGGGGGATTGGTGGACCCGCTGCCGGTGGAGACCGCCCGCGCCCTGGGGGCGGAGGTGGTGCTGGCAGTGGACGTGTTGGTGCGCCCCCGGGAGAAGCAACTGGTGCGCCCCAACGTGATCTCGGTGCTGTTTCAGATGGCCACCATCTTCCAGAAACGGGTGGCCGAGCTCGAGGTGAAGGTGACCGCCCCGGACATCCTGCTAGAGCCGGACTTCGGCGACCGCCCCCCCACCTACGCCGATATCGGCCGGGGGATCGAGGCCGGCTACCAAGCCGTGGAGGCCGCGCTGCCGGAGCTGCGCGGGCTTCTGGGCTTGGATCAATAGGGTGAACGGTACGCCCCGGCTGTCCCTGCTGCTGGGGGTAGTGGCCGTCTCCTTCAGCGCCATCCTCATCCGGCTCACACACTCCCCCTCGCTGGTGGTGGCGGCTTGGCGCCTCACCCTGGCGGCGGGGGTCCTCATCCCCTGGTCGCTGGCCCGGGGGCGGGGTCTGTCCAAGCATGGCTTGCTCTTGTCCCTCCTCTCCGGGGCGTTCCTGGCACTCCACTTTTCCGCCTGGATCGAATCCCTCCGCCACACCACCGTGGCCAGCTCGGTGGTGCTGGTGACCACCAACCCGATCTTCGTGGGCCTCTTTTCCCTGGCCTTGGGAGAGCCCCCCACCCGACCCCTATGGCAGGGGATCGGCCTCTCTACCCTGGGCGGGGTCCTCATCGGCTGGGGGGATTTCGCCCTGGGAGGGAGCGCCCTGTGGGGGGATCTATTGGCCCTGGGAGGGGCGGTCATGGCCTCCGGGTACCTGCTGGTGGGGCGCCGGATGCGCCGGCACGGCGAACTCCTACCGTATGTAGCAACTGCCTACGGAACCGCGGCGCTGCTGCTCCTCGGGGCCATGTGCCTGTTCTCCGGGGAAAAGCTCCCCCTGCGGGGGGATTGGCTGTGGATAGGGCTCCTCGCCTTGGGGCCGCAGTTGGTGGGACATACCAGCTTCAACCGCGCCCTGAGGAGCCTACCCGCCCCGGCGGTGGCGGTGGCCATCCTGGGGGAGCCGGTGGGGGCAGCCCTGTGGGCGTTCCTGGTGTTCGGGGAGGGGATCGCCCCCCTGCAGGGGGTGGGGATGGTCCTGGTGCTGCTCGGGATCGCCCGCGCCCTGCGGGTGGTGTGGTTATGATGGGGGCATGGCAGACCTGATAACACGGGGGCAGGAGAAGATCGCTTGGGCCCGGGCCCACATGCCGGTGCTGGCGGAGGTGGGGCGGGAGCTCAAAGAAAGCCGGGTCCTGACAGGGCTGCGGGTGGCCATCAGCGTCCACCTCGAGGCCAAGACCGCGGTGCTCGCCCTCACCCTGCATGAGGCCGGGGCTGAACTTTCGGTCACCGGCTCCAATCCTTTGTCCACCCAGGACGACGTGGCCGCGGCCCTGGCCGCCGCTGGCCCTGCGGTACACGCCCGCCGGGGAGCGGGCGAGGCGGAATACCGGGAGCACCTGCGGCGTGTCCTGGAGATCAAGCCCCAGCTGGTGCTGGACGACGGCGGGGACCTCACGGCCCTATTGCACGGGGAGTGCGAGCAAGCGGGGGAGTCGCTGATCGGGATCTGCGAGGAGACCACCACCGGGGTGTTAAGGCTGCGGGAGCTGGCACAGGCGGGGAAGCTGCGCTGGCCGGCTCTGGCGGTGAACGACGCGCGCATGAAGTATCTCTTCGACAACCGGTACGGCACGGGGCAGTCCACCTGGGACGCCATCATGCGGGCCACCAACCTGCTTATAACGGGGAAGCGGGTGGTGATAGCGGGCTACGGATGGTGCGGGCGGGGGATCGCCCTGCGGGCCCGGGGGCTGGGGGCGAAGGTGACGGTGTGCGAGGTGGATCCGGTGCGGGCGGCAGAAGCGTTGCTGGAAGGCTTCTCGGTGGCCCCGCTGGCCGAGGCCATCCGGGAAGCGGATTTCCTGATCACCGCCACCGGCTGCCGGGACGTGGTCCGCTGGGAGCACCTGCTAGCCGCCAAGGATGGGTTGGTCCTCGCCAATGCCGGCCACTTCGACGTGGAGATAGACGTGCGCGACCTAAGGGAAAGGGCGAAGGGCAGACGGGCCCGGGAAAACGTGGAGGAATTCTCCCTCCCGGGGGGGAAGCGGATATACCTCCTGGCCGCCGGCAGGCTGGTGAACCTGGTGGCCGGGGATGGGCACCCGGTGGAGATCATGGACCTGTCGTTCGCGCTGCAGGCGTTGTCCTTGGCCTGGCTGGCCCGCAAGGGGGCGGGGCTTTCGCCGGGGGTCTATCCGGTGCCCGGGGCAGTGGACGAGCGGGTGGCGCGCCTGTTCCTGCGGAGTCGCGGGGTGAGGATCGACTCCCTCACCCCGGCCCAGCGGCGCTACCTGGGCCGGGAGGCCGCGGACCGAGGTTGAGATCAGCGGGGGAAAGCGACCAAGGGTGGGCCCGGGGCCTCTTGCCCCGGGCCCACCCCCCGGGGGTAGGCCGCAGCCCCTAAAGCTCCAAAGAGGGGAGCTTCTCGGGATCGAAGTAGTCGGCTGGGATCTCCTCCTGTTTGCGCTCCAGGATGGTGACGGTGGAGCTGCTCCCCGCGGCCAGGTCGGTGAGTACGATCTTGTGGGGGATGTAGCCCACCCCGTCCTCGTAAAGGTCCTCCGCCACCATGGTCTTGACGAGCCCCCCGTCACCGCCGTAGAACTCGGACTTGACGATGACGAAGTGCTCCGCCTCCACCCATAGCTTTATCGAGCCCCATTCCGCGGCACGGCCCTCCCGAGGGGTAAGGAGCAACACGTAACAGTCCAGGCCCCCCACGGCCTCTTCCCCGATGAGGGCCGGGGCGTAGTCCTC
>DQVA01000155.1 GCA_015661965.1 Candidatus Bipolaricaulota bacterium | reverse complement strand
GGGCGTTACTACGAGGTGTCCTCCTGTTCCAACTGCGAGGCCTACCAGGCCCGGCGGGGGAACATCCGGGTCCGGCCCGCCGGCGGGGGGAAGCCGGAGTTCGTCCATACCCTGAACGGCTCCGGGGTGGCTACCTCACGCCTGTTCGCCGCCCTCCTGGAGCAGAACCAACGCCCGGACGGATCGGTGGTGCTGCCCCCGCTTTTGGCGGAACTGGTGGGGGTGGAAGTGCTGAGATGACCGCCATCCTCGCCCAAGACCTGGTTAAGACGTTCCGCACCCGCAAAGGGGAGGTGCGAGCGGTGGATGGGATATCGTTTCAGGTGGCCTCCGGGGAGATCTACGGCCTGTTGGGGCCCAACGGGGCCGGGAAGACAACCACCCTGCGCATCCTGGCCACCCTGCTCACCCCCACCTCCGGCCGCGCCCAAATCCTGGGGCACGATGTGGTGGAGGCCCCCCAGGAAGTGCGGGCCCGGATCGGCTTCCACGCCACCGAGACCGGCCTCTACGAGCGGCTCACCCCCTGGGAGACGCTCCTCTTCTTCGCCCGCATCTTCGGCCTTCCCCGGGAGGAGGCGGAGGCCCGGGCAGTGGCGACCTTGGAGCTGCTGGGCCTCACGGAGCTCAAGGACAGGAAGGTGGGCACCCTGTCCACCGGGGAACGCCAGAAGCTGTCCCTGGGGAGATGCCTGATCCACGATCCCCCGGTGCTGATCTTGGATGAGCCCACCTTCGGTCTGGATGTGTTCGTGGCCAAGACGGTGAGCGAGCTCATCCTCCGGCTCAAGGGGGAAGGGCACACCATTCTCCTCTCCACGCACAACATGCATTTGGCGGCCAAGCTGTGCGATCGGGTGGGGATCATCTGGCGGGGGAAGGTGTGGGCCCAGGGGACCCCGGAAGAGCTTGCCGCCCGGGTGGGCGGCGTGGACTTCGAACAGGTGTTTTTCCGCACCTTACAGGCGGCGGGCCTGTCCCCTGGCGGGGCGAACGGTGTCCCCTGAGGGGCCGGGGCGGGATGTTACCATCCCGGGAGAGATTCGAAAGGAGGGGCGTATGGCAAGGAAATGGATCCTGTTGTTTGTGTTGAGCCTGGGAACGGCATTGGCGTTGGCCCAGGGCTGGGCCCCCCACGATCCCATATACATCTTCGGCGACGAGGATTTCACCTGGGAGAACGGGGTCATCAGGGGTTCGGGCACCGCCGATGACCCGTACATCATCGAGGGCTGGGTGATCGACACCCTCAGCTACGACTACGGCATCTACATCGACCACACCACCGCTTATTTCGTGATCCGCAACTGCGTGGTCCGTTATCCGCAGGAACGGGCCGGGATTTTCCTGTCGGCGGTGGAGAACGGCCGCATCGAGGGCTGCAGCGTGTACGGGGGGAAGGTAGGCATCCATCTCCTCTCTTCCAGCAACGTCACCGTCACCGGCAACGCCATCGGCTACTGCGACCGGGGGATCGTGATCAGCACCGGCTCAGATGGGAACCAGATCTACGGCAACTCCATCATCTCCTGTGGCCTGCCCGCCAGCGATGAGGGCCGCAATAACCGGTGGCATTACCAAGGGCAAGGGAACTACTGGTCCGATTACCGGGGGCAGGACTTCGACGGGGACGGGATCGGCGACTCCCGCTACGAGGTGGTGCCGGACTCTTATCCCCTCATGTCTCCGCCGGTGGAGCTGCCGCCGGAGGCGGCCCCCCTGCGCACGGTGGACCTGTCCGCCGTGGGGGAGCGGGGCATCGTGGCGCTGGCCGCCGGGAGCCTGGTCCGACTCACCGCCACCGACGTGGGGGTAGGGGTGGACAAGATCTACTACCGCCTGGATGGAGGGGAGTGGCAGGTCTACACCGCTCCCTTCGCCTTGCCGGATGCAGCGGTGGTGCGCATGGAGTACTACGCGGTGGACAAGCTGGGAAACCGCGAGCCCCAGCGGGTACTCACCTTGTACCTGGACATCCACCCGCCGGTGACCCGCATCCTGGCCGGCGATCCCCATTACTACGCGGACGACGGCCGCCTGTGGGCCACCTCCCGCACCCCGTTTGAGCTGGTGTCCGAGGACGAATCCGGGGCGGCCAACATCTTCTTCCGCATCGACGAGGGGGAGTGGCGGGGCTATGCCGGTGCGTTCACCATCCCGGGGCCGGAGGGGCCGCACAAAGTGGAGTACTACGCCATCGACCTGTACGGCAACCGGGAGGCGGTGCAGTCGGTGGTGATCTGGATCGACAACTCCGCCCCCACCACCGAGGCGGCCGCCGAGGAAGGTGGTGAGAGCCCTTTTGAGGAGACGGCGCCGGAGCGGCCCCAGCCCCCAGCCCCGGCGCCGGGTGAGCCCGAGCAGCAGACCCAAGGCCAGATCGCTGAGCCGCTGGTGACCTTCCGGGTCACCCTCACCCAGGTGGAACTGCTGGAAAACCATGGGGTGGGCTCCGATTGGGAACTCAGCTTCCGGCTTAACGGGACCGGGGGGGAGGTGCAGACGGCCTCCCTCCCGCTGGTGCTCTACTCCGGGCCCGCCACCGAGCTGACGTTGGCCCTGCGGGCCACCGAACTGGACGCCGCCCAACCCGACGTGGGGGAGGGCATCATCTCCCTCACCCTGCCCTGGACCCTAGGCACCTACGATCTGGAGATCTTGGTGTACGAGGACAACGTCCAGACCGGGGATAAGTACGCCCGCTGGCACTTCAGCGTGGAGGTGGAGGAGGGCGAGTGAAGGGAGCGCTGCTACTGTATCGCAAGGAGCTCCTGCAGGCGGTCCGCGATCGGCGGACCGTCTTCATGACGCTGGTGTTCCCGGTGGTGTTCTACCCGCTTTTGTTCGGGCTCATGGGGGATTTGATCGGGCGCCAGGAGGCCCGGCTGGCGGAACTGGTGCCCCGGGTGCTGGTAGTGATTGAGGGGGAATCGCCTGAGCTGGTGCGGGCCCTGCGACAGCAGACGGGGCTCGCGCCCAGCTTCTATGGTGACCTCCAAGCCGCCTTGGCGGAGTTGCGGCAGGGCGGGGGGGAGCTGGTGCTACGGGTGGTGCGGCTCCCGGAGCGGGGCGAGCTGGGCTACGAGCTCACCCTGTACTACGACGCTGCCAGCCAGGAGGGCCAGGCGGCGGTGGCCAAGGCCCGGGCCTTCCTGGAGGGGTTCTTCCGTGAGCTCACGCTGGCCCGGCTGGCGGGGATGGGGATCGAGCCGGAGGAAATCGAGCCCCCGTTCAGCGTCCAGGTGGTGGACGTGGGCGGGGATGGGGTGATGGGGCGGCTGCTTTTGGCCCAGCTCCTGCCTTACTTCCTGGTGCTGTCCATCCTGTCGGGGGCGCTGGGTTTCGGGGCGGAGATCACCGCCGGGGAGAAGGAGCGGGGCACCATAGCCACGCTGCTCTCCAGTCGCCTATCGCGGGAGGAGATCGTGGCCGGCAAGTTCCTGGCCATCCTCACCGTGGCCCTGGTCTCCACCCTGGTATCGGGGGTGGGGCTTTTGCTGGGGATCCGCCTGTTCGGGGCGAGTTTGGCCGGGAGCCTATCCCTGGCGGTGGCGGGTTGGATCCTGGCGGTGTTGGTGCCGCTGGCGGTGGTGCTGTCGGCGGCGGTGCTGATCGTGGGGAGCTTCGCCCGGACCCAGAAGGAGGCGAGTGTCTATCTCCTGCCCCTGTACATGCTGATTATCCTGCTGGGGGTTTCGATCATGTTGGGGACCGGCCGGCCGGAGGGGGCGGCGTTGGCGGTGCCGGTGGCGGGGGCGATGGCGGCAATTCGGGCGGCCTTGTCCGGCACCCTCACCCCAGGGGAGCTGGGCTGGACGTTCCTTTCCAGCGTCCCCCTGGGGGCATTTCTGTTGTGGCTGTCGGTGCACATCTACCGATCTGAGCGGGTGCTGTTCCGCATCTAAGGGACTCCCGGCGGGGTTTTCGTGCTCAGGCCGCCCCCGACACGCCCTTACCGGTTATTCGCATGTCCCGATAGTGGCTGGGGTCCTTAGCGCCTTCGGGGTGGGTGTTCGGTGGCCTGTGGTCTTGTTGTGTTCCGGGGGGAGATGGGGTAAGATTTAGAACGAACGTTCGTTCTAACTATGGGACGGAAACTCGACCTAGAGGAAAAGATCGTGACCGCGGCGGAGAAACTCTTCGCCAAACGCGGCTTCCACGCCACCGGCATGCGCCAGATCGCCCGCACCGCCGGCGTCTCCATCGGCGCCATCTACCACTACTTCAAGGGCAAGGATGACATCCTCCTCGCCATCGTGCGCCGGGAGATCGGCTACCGCCGCCGGTTCCTGGAGTCCCTCCGGAGGGAAGGCCTGTCCGTGCCCGAGCAGATCCGGCGCATCGTCGAGATGCACTTCGCTCGCCTGCGGGAGAGCCAAAACACGGTGCGGCTCCTGCACCGGGAATGGCGGTCCCCCTCCGCCCGCCTCTGGCAGCGACTCCCCTCCCTTTACGAGGAGATCGCGGACTACCTGGCCGACCTCATTGACGAGGGCATCGCCGCCGGCGACATCGTGCCTTGCCACTCCATCGTGGCCGCCTACTCCATCATCGGCATGGTGGAAGCGGTCACCCAGCGGGCCCTGGAGGGGGACGAGAAGGCCGCGGAGTTGGTGAGACACGGGGCGGAGGAGCTCACCCGGCTTCTGTCCCGCTGGCTGACGAAGAGGGAAGGAGGCTGATGTGCGGATGCGGAGGTTTTGGGTATCGCTTGTCGGGATCGCCCTCATCGCCGGTACCGTCTGGGCGGCGGGGCCGGCCGTCAAGGTGTTGATCGTGGATCGGACCCAAACGGTGCTGGAGTCCATGCAGCTGGAGGTGCTGGCCCGGGCCCTGCTGGCCACGGGCGACTTCCAGCTCGCCGCCGTCACCGAGCCGCCGCGGGGCCCCCACCCCCGGGGGCCGTTCCAGTTCGTGGTTATCGTGCCGGAGCGAGGGGAATGGGTATGGGTGTGCACCCCCACCCTGCCGGGGAAGCTGCCCCTCGAACTCCGGGCGGCCCTGCAAGGGCTGGAAGAGGCCATCCAGCGGGTGTTCCAGGGGAAGCGCCGTCCGGTGGACCCAGGGGCGGACCTGTACCCGGCCCTGTGGTCGGCTTACTTCTTGAAAGTGGGGATCCTGGAAGGAATCGAAGGATGACACGGCGTATCGCTACCGGGATCGTGGCCCACCCCAAATTGGTGCTGGGCGGGCTTTTGCTCATCACCCTGTTTTTCGCCCTGTTCGCCCCCCGCATCACCTTCCTCACCGACATGGAGAAGATGCTCCCCCACGACGATCCGGTGGTGGAGCAGTTCCGGGTGACCAAGGACACCTTCGGCTCCCAGTCCGTGGTCATGGTGGCCCTAGCCGCCCCGGAGGGCGACACCCTGTTCAAGTTGTCCTCCATCAAGAAGCTCTATTCCCTCACCGCGGAACTCGAGGGCTTGGAGGATTCAGGCTACCTGGAGGACGTGGTCTCCCCGGCGAATATGGATGTGGTGCAGGGCACCGACGTAGCCCTGGTGGTGGGGCCGGTGCTCCCCCATCCGCCGGAGACGGAGGAGGACGTGGCCAAGTTCCGGGCCCGGATCCTGGCGGAGCGGCAGCTTCTGGGCACCATGGTGCTCCCGGACGGG
>DQVA01000240.1 GCA_015661965.1 Candidatus Bipolaricaulota bacterium | reverse complement strand
GGTTCTTTTTGAAATACCAGAAGGCAATCATCTGGACGGTGGTGGTCGGATTCCTGCTGGGCGGGGTTGGCTTGTTCACCTTCCAACGCTTCTCCCCGCCCCCGCGGGGGAGTGCCGAGGAAGTGGTGCTGGTGGTGGAGGGCACTAAGTTCAACCGCCAGGACCTGGCCACTGCCTACGAGAACCTGATCAATTACTACATCCAGCTTTATCAGGCCTTCGGCCAGGACTTCAGCCAGCAGCTCGAGGGCACCGCCGGTCGGTTCAACCGCCAGGCCTATCTGGCCTCGGCTGCCGAAGGGCTGATCCGCCAGACCCTGCTCCGGAAGGAAGCCCGCCGGCTGCGTGTCTCCGTCCCCCGGGCGGAGCTGGACCAGGCTGTGGAGAGCCGCTACCAGCAAACGCTGGAGCAGTTCGGCGGGAACGAGGAAGCCCTGCGAAGCTACCTGGAAACCCAGGGGCTGACCCTTGAGGAGTACCGCCGTAACCTGCGGGGCTCCGAGGAACAGCGGCTGCTAGAGGAGGCCCTGCGCAAGCAGGTGGTGGGGCCCATCGAGCCCACGGAGGAACAACTCCTCTCCTACTACCAGGAGCACCAGGACCGTTACCAAACCCAGCCGGAGCGGATTCGGCTGGCCTATATTAAGGTCTCCGACGCAGCGCTTGCGGACGAACTTGTGGGCCAAGCCCAAGCCCCGGACGTGGACTTCATCTCCCTTGCCCAGGAGCACTCCGAGGATGAACAGGTTGAACTGGATTGGTTTTCCCGGGGAGGCTCTGGACTCCCCCGGGCGGTGGAGGACGTGGCCTTCAGCCTCGCTGTGGGGGAGGTCCGATTGGTGGAGGCAGGCGGGGCTTACTACATCATAAAGCTCCTGGACCATCAGGGCCCGGTGGTGCCCCCGCTGGAGGAGATCCGGGACCAGGTGGAAGCAGACTACATCCAGGACGAGGACTCCCGCCGCTGGACCGAATGGTACGATAATGTACGCGGCTCGGCTGATGTTGAGGTGCGGGACCCCTTGGTACAAGCGTTCCTCCGCTACCAGCAGGGCGATGTCAAAGGGGCTGTGGACGCCCTCCTCTTCGCCCGGGAGCGGGGCGAGGTCAGCGACCTCTATCTGGACTACTACATAGGCCGCATGTATGAACGGCTCTACACCGAGCTTGGCAGCGAGATCACAGAACTCGAGGGGAAGGAGGAGTTGAGCGAGGAGGAACAAGCCCGCCTGGCCGAGCTCCAGTCCCAGCAGGAGGAGTACCGCCAACGGGCCCTGGAGTATTATCTCTCGTTCGCCGACACCGGGGAGGGAGACGAGCAGTTCTTCAACCGGGTCATCGCCCTGGACCCGCAAAATCCCCAGATCCACTACCGCTTGGCCGAGCTATATAAAGAGCGGGGGGATTACGTGCAGGCGGACCGACACTACCAACAAGCGCTGGACGCAGATCCGGAGTTCGTGGCGGCCTATCTGGGTCAAGGGGACGTGGCCATGGCCATGAAGCTCTACGTGCGGGCCATCGAGCGTTATCAGCGGGCCCTGGAGCTCCAGACCGGGAGCCGCACCATCGAGCTGCGGCTGGCCGGGGCGTACGTGCGGGATCAGCAATACGAGGAGGCCCGTCCCCTATTGGAGGGGGTGCTGGCGGAGGCCCCGGACAACGCCACCGCGCTGGTGCTCATGGGGGACCTCCTGCTGGGGGAGGGGGAGCCGGAGGCCGCGGTAGAGCAGTATCAGGCCGCCTTGCGGCGCAACCCCACCTCCGAGGTGCAACTCAAATTGGCCCGGGCCCTGTTGGCGGCGGGTCGGTATGATGACGCCAAACGGGAATTCCAGGATCTGAAGCGGCGCTTCCCCTACCGGGGGGAGGCCTATGCTGGGTTGGGGGATGTGTATCGTCAGCTGGGGGATAACGAGCGTGCCCTGGAGCTGTATCAGGACGCACTCCGACGTACCTATGACGTCGCAGCAAAGGAGGCTATCGCCGAGAAGATCGTGGAACTGGCCCCGGACGACCTCAACGCCAGGTTCAGGCTGGCCGAATACTACCGGGAACAATACAAATACGACGCCGCCATCCGTCAGTACCAGGAGATCCTCGCCCGGGCCCCGGAGAACGCGGACGCCCTGATCGGCCTGGGGGACTGTTACGTACCCAAAACCCAGTATGACACTGCCCTGCAGTATTACTCCCAGGCACTGGACCGGTTGGACACCCCGGCCCGCCGGCTGGTGGTGCTGGACAAGATCGTGGCTTGTGAGGAACAGCGGGTGGGGCCGCAAGGAGAGCTCACCGAGGTGGCACTGGAGGCCCTGTGGCAGCGGGCCCAGATCCACCGGGAGCGGGGGGAACTTGACCAGGCCAAAGCGGACCTTGAGCGCATCTACGCCGCGAACCCCGAGTTCCGAGCCGAGGAACTGGTG
>DQVA01000294.1 GCA_015661965.1 Candidatus Bipolaricaulota bacterium | reverse complement strand
TTTCACGACCAAGGGCTGGAAGGGATGGCCCGTTGGATGGAGCTCCAGGCCAAGGAAGAGCTGGAGCACGCCCTCAGGATCTTCCGCCACCTGGTGGAGCGGGGCGGGAGGGTGGCCTTGCGTGCCCTGAAGGAGCCGCCAGGGGAGTGGGAATCTCCCCTGGCCGCCTTCCAGGCCGCCTACCAGCACGAGCGCCACATCACCGAAAGGATCCACGAGCTGGTGGAGCTGGCCGAAGCGGAGAAAGACCGGGCCGCCTTCCAGATGCTGCAGTGGTTCGTGGCCGAGCAGGTGGAGGAGGAGGACCAGACGAGGAGGGCGGTGGAGCTACTGGAGCGGGTGGGCCCGGACGGCCGGGGGATCCTGATGATCGACCAGCGGCTTGGCGCCCGGGCCGACTAGGAGGGTAAATGCCCGAGAAGCTCGACATGTTCTGCTACCAGTGCTCCCAGACCGCCGGGGGGACCGGCTGCACCCAATGGGGGGTGTGCGGAAAGTCCCCCACCGTAGCCCGGTTGCAAGACAACCTGCTTTTGGCGGCGAAAGGCATGTCCGCCTACCTCTATCACGCCCGGGAGCTGGGCTACACCGACCCGGAGATCGACGCCTTTCTGGAAAGGGCCTTCTACGCCACCTTCACCAACGTGAACTTCGACGCCGAGGCTTTCGTGGAGCTGGCGGTGGAGGCCGGGGAGATGAACCTCAGGACCATGCGGCTTTTGAAGGAGGCCCATATCAAGGCCTTCGGTGAGCCCACCCCGACCCAGGTCCGGACTGGCACCGTGCCGGGGCGGGCCATCATCGCCACCGGGCACGGCCTCAAGGCCCTACACGCCCTGCTGGAACAGACCGAGGGCACCGGGATCAACGTCTACACCCACTCCGAGCTCTTGCCGGCCCACGGCTACCCCGGCCTGCGGAAGTTCCCGCACCTTGTGGGTAACCTAGGGAAGGCCTGGTTCGACCAAAAGGAGCTGTTTGCCAAGGTCCCAGCGGCCATTCTGGGGACCTCCAACTGCGTGCTCCTGCCCCGGGAGGAATATCGGGACCGGATGTTCACCACCGGGCCGGCCCGCCTCCCCGGCGTCCCCCATATACCGGGCTACGATTACACCCTGGTGATCGAGAGGGCCAGGGAACTCCCGGAGCTCCCGCAGGCCCCGGGGGAGGTGACCATGACTACCGGCTACTCCCTGGGTTCGATCCTGCCCCTGGCCGGGAAGATCAAGGAGCTGGTGGAGGCCGGGAAGATCCGGCGCTTCTTCCTGGTGGGGGGCTGCGACGCCCCGCACAAGAAATCCACCTACTACCGGGAGTTCGTCCAGGCCCTCCCCCAGGACACCATCGTTCTCACCCTGGCCTGTGGGAAGTTCCGGTTCAACGACCTTGAACTCGGGGAGATCGAGGGGATCCCGCGCCTCATCGACCTGGGGCAGTGCAACGACTCCATCGTGGCCGTCGATCTTGCCCAAGCCCTGGCGGACCTGTTCGGGGTGGGGGTGAACGACCTCCCGCTCACCCTGGTCATCTCCTGGATGGAGCAGAAGGCGGTGGCCATCCTGTGGTCGCTCCTGGCGCTGGGGATAAAGGGGATCTATCTCGGGCCGATCCTGCCCGCCTGGGTGAACGAGGACATCCTGAAGGTACTGCAGGCGGAATACGACCTGCGGCTGATTGGGGAGCCCAGGGAAGACATCGCCCGGATGCTTTCGGGCTAGGAAAGGGGGTTTCCATGCGAGTAGGGGAACTGATAAGGACCGCTGAGGCGGAGGGGAGGGAGAAGCACGTCCCGGTTATCGAGCTTATGGACTGTCCGGAGCCTGGTTGCACTGGAAAGGTGGTCAAGGTGACGGTGGGGAAGGAGGTGCCGCATCCCAACACGGTGGAGCACCACATCAAGTGGATCATGCTGTTCGGGGTGCGGGGTGGGGTGGCGGTGCACATCGCCACCTTCGACCTGGGCCCCACCTATGGGGCCCCGGAGGTGACCGCCCACGTGAACCCGGAGGGCTTTTCGGAGCTGATCGCCGTGGAATACTGCAACATCCATGGCCTGTGGGAGGGTTCGCTGGCGCTCTGAGGAGGGGGAGATGGCCGAGCAGGGCGAGGTCTATGTGTGTGACATCTGCGGGCAAGAGGTCAAGGTGCTGCGGCCCGGGGCGGGGACGCTTGTGTGCTGCGGCCAGCCCATGCGCCTCAAGGCCTGAACTCTTCGGGGCGGGCCCTCGCCCGCCCCTTCTTCCTTTTCCGGGACAGCGCCTTTCTTCGGAAGGAAAATGGAACAGGCGACAGCCAGCTCGGCGGTCATCGCGCTGATCATCGCTGTGGGTTTTCTGTCTCGCCGGCTGGGGATCCTGCGGGCTGGTGACGAGCGCGTGCTGAACGGGTTCGTGTATTTTTTCGCCTTCCCCGCCTTTCTGTTTTCCAAGCTGGCCGAGATCCGGTTCGGCCCCGAGACGTTGCGCTTCCTCGCCGCCGGGGCAGCGCCCATAGCCGCGCTCCTCTCCTTCCTTTGGCTGGCGCGCGTGGCCCTTGGGCTATCCCGGGACCGGTTCTACCTCCTGGCGGTGGGGAGCGTGTTCGGGAGCCTGGCCTTCTTCGGGCTCCCGTTCATCGAGGTGGTGTTGGGCCCGGAGGAGCCGGTGCGGCTGGCGGTGGCCATGATCGCGGCGGTGGCCCCGGTCACCGTGGGGCTCGTGCTGGTATTGCTGGAGCTTTATGGGTTGGAAGGGGTCTCGGCGGGCCGGGCCATCCTCGACGTGTTGCGGAAATTCTCCCGCAACCCCCTCATCATCTCCCTGGCCTTGGGGGTCGCGGTCTCGCTTTCGGGGGTGGGACTGCCGCTTTTCCTGGGGAAGACGCTGGAACTCTTGGGTGGGGCGGCGGCCCCGGTGGCGCTGTTTTCGCTGGGTGTATTCCTGTACGGCAGGCGCTTTGGGGGGCTCACCCAGGCGGCGGTGCTGGCATCCCTGCGACTGCTTTTCCTCCCCGCGCTGACCTTTCTGTTCGCGTGGTGGTGGGATCTTGGGCCCGCGGCCCGGGAGGTGGCGGTGCTCATGAACGGCACCCCCATCGCGGTGAACATGCTCGTCCTCAGCGCCCGTTACCGGTTTTTCGAGGGGAAGATCGCTGCCCTGATCTTGATCTCCACCCTGGGCGCCCTTTTCACCATGAACCTGTGGGTCTTCTTGGTGTAAACCACGCAGGCGCCTGGAGTTCCACAGCTACCTTGCCACAGGCTGTGACACGGATTCGTAACGCTACTCGGTGGTTTGCCCACCGGTACCCTGTGCCACAAAATCTGACACAGAATTCGTGACGCTACCGTTGCGAGAGGGGGGAGGGCCTCTGTATACTCCATCTAGGTGATTACTTAAGGCAAATAAGGAGGAAAGGAATGAGCGCTGTAAAGGAGAGGGCC
>DQVA01000125.1 GCA_015661965.1 Candidatus Bipolaricaulota bacterium | reverse complement strand
TGGTACAAGGCAGATGCGGTGTAAAGCAGCACCAAGCTGAGGCCATACACCACTGCGGCGGCCAGGGCGCGTGGGTCCCCGGCTTGGTGCCCCACGGCCACCAGTCCCCCCAGCCCGGCCAGGCCCAGCACCGCCCCCAGGCCATGGAGCCCGGAATTCAGGATCTCTTCCCAAAAGCTTCTCCTGTGCACGTCTGTAAGGCTAACGGGAGATCTTCTGGGGCATAATAACATACGTGCTAAATCCCAGGGGGTGGTTTGCTGTGAGGGTCAAAAGGTTGGCTTGGATGGTGGGATTGATCGCGCTTGTGGGAGGGGGGCTGTTCGCCCAGGAGGTGCAGACGCCCTCGGCGACACTTGAGGACGTGATCACCATCGTGCAGGGGCATCCTTACGTGCTGGAAAAACACGTTGAAGTGTTGACTGCGTTCCTGGCTACGGCGGTGGAGCAAGGGGCAATCACCCCGGAGCAGGCCCTGCAACTTCTGGACGTAGTAGGTTGGGACCAGCTCACGGACGAGGATGCACTGGGTTTCGCGGTGCGGGCGCTAGAGCTGGCGTTGATCGCCGTGACCGCGGAGGGCGCGGCTTATGATGAGGTGCTTTCCACCTTGGTGGAGATGGCCGAGTCCGGGAAGCTAGGACCTCTGGCTTCCGGGGGTCAAGCCGAAGCTGCCTTGATCGGATTGGCCACCGCTTTGCTGAAAAGCACGCAGGAGGTCACCCCCGAGTTACTGGAGGAGATAGAGGAGCTGGTGAGCGAGGGGGTGCCGCCAGGGCAGGTCGCCCACACGATCAGGTCGCTGATCAGGGAAGGGGCCAGCGAGGAGGAGATCATCGAGGCACTAGACGAGCTGGTGGGACACGGTCCTCCGGGCCATCCCGCTGACGAGGATGAAGACGAGGACGGATGGCACGGGCCGCCCCCTGGCCATGGCAAGCCTGCGGACGAGGATGAGGGAGACGATGAGGGCCTTGGCTGCACCGACTGTGACGGCAATGGGCACGAGGAGCACGGTCCTCCGCCTGGCCGCGGGAAGCCCGGTCACGATGATGACGACGAAGACGAAGAGGAGGATGAAGGAGGGCGTGGCCGCCGTGGAGGTTGATTAAGCACTAGCTCAGCTTTCGCTGTCCGTCTGTGGTGACGGCCCCTGGGGCCGTCTCTTTTTGGGTTGGGGGCCGCTTCCTGGTACCATCCTTGCGAGGAGGGGAGAGATGATAAAAGGGAGAGCGTGGAAGTACGGGGACGATGTAAATACCGACGTGATCTTCCCCGGACGTTACACCTACGCCCGCATGGAGCCCGAGGAGATGGCCAAACACGCCCTGGAGGACCTGGACCCCGAGTTCGCCCAAAAGGTGAGGCCGGGGGACGTGATCGTGGCAGGGAAGAACTTCGGCTGCGGCTCCTCCCGGGAGCAGGCGGCCACGTGCCTCGTCGCCGCCGGGGTGGGGGCGGTGATCGCCAAGTCCTTCGCCCGGATCTTCTTCCGCAACGCCATAAACAACGGGCTTTTGGTCCTGGAGATCCCCGAGGCGGTGGACGCGATCCGGCCCGGGGACGAGGTGGAGATCGATCCCGAGGCCGGGGTCCTGCGGCACGGGGGCCGGGAGTACCGCTTCCCGCCCCTGCCGCCCACGGTCATGGAGATCCTGCGGGACGGGGGACTGATCCCCCACCTCAAGAAGACGCTGTCCAAGGAGGGATAAATGGCTAAATACCGGATCGCTAAGGAGGCGTGAGATGGCCAAGTACAGAATTGCTTATCTCCCTGGGGATGGAGTGGGGGTAGAGGTGCTGGAAGCGGCGCGGATGGTCCTGGACGCGGTGGGGTTCGACGCCGAGTACATCCACGGGGACGTGGGGTGGAGGTTCTGGTGTGAGGAAGGGAACCCCCTCCCCGAGCGCACCATCGAGATCCTGAGGTCCACCGACGCCTGCCTCTTCGGGGCCATCACCTCCAAGCCCAAGGACGAGGCCGAGGCGGAGCTCGCCCCCCACCTCAAGGGGAAGGGCCTCTCCTACTTCTCCCCCATCGTGGCCATCCGGCAGATGTTCGACCTCTACGCCAACGTCCGCCCCTGCAGGGCCTTCCCCGGCAACCCCCTGAACTACCGGGACGACATCGACCTCGTGGTCTTCCGGGAGAACACCGAGGGGCTCTACGCCGGGGTGGAGTTCCACCCCGTGCCCGAGGAGGTGGTGGAAGTCCTGGGAAAGCACTCCCCGAAGATGGAGCGGTTCGCCGCCGTCCCCCGGGACGAGCTAGCCATCTCCTGCCGCATCTTCACGAAGAAAGGGTGCGAGCGGATCGTGCGGGCGGCGTTCGAGTACGCCAAGCAACACGGCTACCCCACGGTGACGGTGGTGGAGAAGCCCAACGTGATCCGGGAGACCAGCGGGATGATGGTCCGGATCGCCCGGGAGGTGGCCAAGGACTACCCGGGGATCGAGCTGTGGGAGACCAACATCGACGCCATGTGCATGTGGCTGGTGAAGAACCCCCAGGACTACGGGGTGCTGGTCTCCTCCAACATGTTCGGGGACATCCTGTCGGATCTGGCGGCCCAGCTCGTGGGGGGGCTGGGGTTTGCCTCGGCGGGGAACATCGGGGAGGACTACGGGGTGTTCGAGCCCACCCACGGTTCGGCCCCCAAGTACGCGGGCCAGTACAAGGTGAACCCCACGGCGGCGATCCTGGCGGCGAGGCTGATGCTGCGGTGGCTCGGGGAGGAGGACAAGGCCGCCAGGATCGAGCGGGCGGTGGCGGAGGTGATCGCGGAGGGAAAGGTCCGCACCTACGACATGGGGGGCGATGCCTCCACCCTCCAGATGGCGGAGGCCATCGCCGAGAAGGCCGGGAACTCATGAGGGGACGGACGGCGATCGAGAAGATCTTCGCGGCGCACACGGAAGACGAGGTGGCCCCGGGGCGGGTGATCTGGCTGGAGCTGGACGTCCGCAGCGCCCGGGACTTCGCCGGGGCCAACGTGGTGAAGCGCTTCCGGGAGGCCTATCCCGGAGAGCGGGTGGCCGACCCGGAAAGGACCTTCTTCACCTTCGATTGCAACGCCCCCGCCAACACCATCGCCTACGCCCAGAACCAGCAGATCTGCCGGGTCTTCGCCCGGGAACAGGGGATCGCGGTATACGATGTGGACTCGGGGATCGGCTCCCACGTCCTCATGGAGGAGGGGATCGCCGTCCCCGGGGCCACGGTGGTGGGGACCGATTCCCACCTCAATATCCTGGGGGCGGTGGGGGCGTTCGGCCAGGGGATGGGGGACGTGGACATCGCCTTCGCCTTCCGCCACGGGCGCACCTGGTTCGAGGTCCCCCCCACCATGAAGATCGTCCTGCGGGGGCGGTACGGGTACCCCGTCACCGCCAAGGATCTGACCCTCTTCCTGGTGGGGAAGCTGGGGGCCCGGGGGGCGCTGGGGAAGGCGGTGGAGATCGAGGGCGAGGCGGTGGAGGCCCTGGATATGGCCGGCCGGATCACCCTCTGCTCCATGGCCACGGAGATGGGGGCGATCAGCGCCTTCCTGCCGCCCTCGGACCCCCTCTGGGAGTTCGTGGAGGAGGCCGCCGGGCGCCGGGATTTCCCCTATCCGACCCCAGACCCCGACGCGGAATACGCGGAGGTGCTGGAGCTCGATATCTCGGGCCTGCGGCCCAAGATCGCCGCCCCGCCGCGGCCCGACAACGTCCACGATGTGGCGGACCTGGAAGGGGAACGGGTGGACACGGTGTTCGTGGGCTCCTGCACCAACGGCCGCTACGAGGACATCCGCCTCGTGGCCGAGATCCTGAAGGGGCGGAAGGTGGCCAAGGGGCTGACGCTGAAGGTGGCCCCGGCCACCTGCAGGGTTTGGGGGAAGCTCCTGAAGGAGGGGTGGCTGGAGGTCCTGTACGATGCGGGGGCGGTCATCACCCACCCCGCTTGCGCCGGCTGCGCTCAGGGGCAGATCGGGATGACCGGGGAGGGGGAGGTGCAGCTTTCCACCGGGAACCGGAACTTCCCCGGGAAGCAGGGGAAGGGCCCCACTTACCTCTGCTCCCCGGCCACCGCCGCGGCCTCGGCCCTGCGGGGCAAGATCACCTCCCCCGAGAGGCTGTAGCCGTGGAACGGAGCAGGGACTGGATGGATCAGGCGGAGCGGGACCTGGAGCATGCCCGGAGCGATCTCGCCGGGAAGTTCTACGAGTGGGCCTGTTTTTCGGCCCAGCAAGCCGCGGAGAAGGCGGTGAAGGCCGTGTTCCAACGGCTCGGGGCCGAAGCGTGGGGCCATTCGGTGGCGGACCTGCTCCTGGAGCTCCGGGATAAATATCCGGTGCCGGAAGAGCTGGTGGATGCGGCCTTGGAGCTGGACAAGGCCTATATCCCCACCCGCTATCCCAATGCCCACCCCTCCGGCTCGCCCCGGTCCCGGTACACCAGGACGGAGGCCGAGAGGCTGATCGGATATGCCGGGAAAATCATCGGGTTCTGTAAGGGTCTTTTATCCACGGCTGAGCCGTGAGGAGGTCCTGGAGCGGTTGCGCCGGCGGCTCCCCGAGCTGGCCGGGCGGCTCCCCCTGCGCAAGGCCGTCCTCTTCGGCTCCTATGCCAGGGGGAACTTCACCGTGGCCAGCGACATCGACCTTTTGCTGATCTATAAGGGAACCCACCGCGGGGACGCCTACTCCCTGGCCAGGCGCCTGTTGGCGATCCCCGGGCTGGAGGTGCACGCGTATTCGGAGGAGGAGTACCGCCGCCTCGGGGAGACCGTTCGCAGGATGGAGAAAGACGGAATCGTGGTTTATGGGGGTAAGGAGGAAAGATGAAGCCGACTGTGCTTACCGGAAGGCCGTGGTTGATCGCGGATGAGACCGGCCGGTTGATCGACGACATCGATACCGACCAGATCTACCACAACGCGCATCTCGCCGTGACCGACCCCGCCGAGATGGGGAAGTACGCGTTCGGGAACCTCGCGGGCTGGGAGGACTTCCCGAAGAGGGTCCGGCCCGGGGACGTCCTGTTCGTGGGGGAGAACTTCGGCGCCGGCTCCTCGCGACAGCACGCGGTGGACTG
>DQVA01000306.1 GCA_015661965.1 Candidatus Bipolaricaulota bacterium | reverse complement strand
TGTTGACCTACGCGGCATGGGGTCTCGCTCCAGAGGATGAGCTGAAGCTACACCGGTTTGTATCCCGCGGGGGTGTGGTACGGGGGGCCAAGTTCCACCCCGCGTTTCGCCTGGGGGAATCCTTCTATATCCCGGAGGGCAAGGTCCCCTCGGCCGTCTACCCGGTGATCCCCAGCCGCAGGCGCTTCGTGCGCCCGGATGGCTGGCGAGCCGGGGATCTACTGCTGGTGCCCCTGCGGGTGGAGGGCCGGATCATCGGCCAACTCTCGGTGGACGACCCTCAGGATGGGGACAGGCCCACCCGGAGGCGTGTGAGGCGGCTTGAAGCCTTGGCTTCCCTGACCGCCATCGCCCTGGAGGAAGCGCGCGTGCTGGAGCTATTAGAGGAACGCTATCAATTCTTCTACTTTCTGGCGGAGAAGGCCATCTCCGGGGTGTTGATCCTCCAAGAAGGACGCTTCCGCTACGCGAACGACCGTGCGGTGGAACTCCTCGGCTATCCCCGCGAGGAGCTCCTGGCGATGGCCCCCTGGTGGCAGTTCATTCATCCAGAGGAGCGGGCGCTGTTCATGCAGGACAGCCAGCCGGCCGCTGGCGAGCTGGAAATCAGGGCCATCCGCAAGGACGGCGCGGTGATCTGGCTTAAGATGAAGGTCCACGACCTGGTGTTCCGGGGCCGCCCTGCCCGGTCCCTCCAACTTTACGACGTCAGCGAACGGGTGTTGACCGAAAGGTTGCTTAAGGAAAGGGCGATCCGGGACCCCCTGACCGGCCTTCTGAACCGCTACTACTTCGAGGAGGCCATCCAAAGCGAACTGCGCCGATCACAACGCTACCGGCGGCCGTTCACCCTCATGATGGCGGACCTGGCCGGCTTCAAGCGGGTGAACGACCTTCTGGGACATCAGGAGGGGGACCGGGTGCTGCGCGAGGTGGCCCGGGTCATCCAAGCACAAGTCCGCCAAAGCGACCTGGTGATCCGCTACGGGGGAGATGAGTTCCTGCTCGTCCTCCCTGAGACCGGCAGCCAAGTGGACACACTGGTCCGCAGGTTGAAACGGGCGGTGGAGGAATGGGCCAGGGAGAACCTACCCGAACTACCGTTAGGGATAGACATCGGATGGGCCACTTGGGACCCGGTGACCAATCCCCCCTTGTCGGAACTGCTGAAGGCCGCCGATGCCCACATGTATGAGGAGAAAAAGGGCAGGGGACGAGCCCTATGACGGCTCCCGGGCCGCCTATCCCTCCACCGGGAGCCCGGCCCGTTTCCAGGCCAGGATGCCGCCGGCTAGCTCATAGATCCGCGTGAAGCCTCGCTGGGCCATGACCTCCACAGCACCGGCGCTGCGGTTGCCGCTTCGGCAGTAGACCAGATAGGTCGCGTCTCGGGCCAGGTTCGCGAGCTCCCGCCTAAACGAGGGGGAACGGTAGTCGAGGAGCACCGCCCCGACGATGCGTTCCGCCGCGTATTCCCCGGGGGTACGCACGTCCAAGATCACGAATCCGGGTCGTTCACGTGGGATTGGATCAGCCCCCAAGCCTCCTGGGGCGACAGCTGGACCTGGCCTGTCTCAACTATGGACGTTGTGAGACAGCCCGCGATCCCAAACAGTGATAGGCCGATGGCCGACACCAAGCTTAAAACCCGCCCCGTCCCCGCCCCGCAGCTCACGCCAGCTTGGCCCGCAGGCGGGCGGACAGGTAGTCGATGGCCCACACCAGGATCACGATGAGGATCAACACCGTGCCTGCCTGCTGCCAGGCCAGGTTCTTGAGGTAGAAGAACAGGCGCTGGCCGATCCCCCCGCCCCCCACCACCCCCACCACGGTGGCCATGCGGATGTTGATGTCCCAGCGGTACAGGGTGAAGGAGATGTAGGGGTTGATGATCTGGGGGACCACCGCGTAGCGCAGGACCTGCAGGCGACCAGCGCCGGTGGAGGTGATGGCTTCGATCAGCCCCGGATCGATGGATTCCAGCCGTTCGGCGTAGAGCTTGGTGAGGTCGGCGATGGAGTGCACAAACAGGGCCAGCACCCCGGCGAACGGGGCCCGCCGGGCGGTGACCCACACCAGGAAGATGATGGCCCAGATGATGGGCTCGATGGAGCGGATGATGCTCATGGCCCCCCGCAGCACCATATAGATGAGTCGGCCCACCGGTCCTCGCATCAGGTTCCTGGCCGCCAGGAACGATAGGGGCACCGACACCACCACCGCGAAGCTGGTGGCGATCACCGCCATGAAGATGGTCACCAGAAGATCCCGGATGCTTGGCATGAGGATGGAGGTGTCCGGCGAGAACAGCGCCTTCCAGAACTTGACGGTCCGGTGGGCCTCGGTGAACAGGCGCCTTAAGCTCTCCTCGCTGACGGTGGTGCTGGTGGCGGCGGCCAAACTCACCAGCAAAAACGCCACCACGTAGATCCCGGAGCTGGTCTTCCACCAGGGGATAGGCACCCGCCCCTCCATGGTGAACGGCGCCGGGGTCAGTCCGGACAGGCGTTCGTGCCAGGGCGGATCGAATAGCAGCCCCACGACTGGCAGCACGGTGAAATGCCAACCCAAAAAATAGGCCAGCCGCTGAGGGAAGCCGGGGGGGCTTCCATCCCGGGAGGCAAGCTCCACGCGGGCCACCTTGAAGCCCAACGAGCGGCCGAAGGACTCCCACAGGGCCGTTGTCTCTACCACCCCCAGCCCGAACAGCCACCAGGGCACCAGGGTGTAGGCCACCACGCCGCGGGTGTGCCAGCTCACCACGTAGCTCACCAGGATCCACAGGACGCCTACCGCCAATAGGTCCAGGAGCACGGGGGCCAGCCGCTGTCCCGCACCCTGCAACCTGAGGTAGACCAAGTCCCAGAACCCCTGGTGGGTGAGCCAGCCTGGAGGCTCTTTTACGATCCCATCCGGATAGCCGTCCATCAGATTATCCTCTCCCTGAGCCGCCCCGAGATGTAGTCCATGGCCCACACGATGGCCACGATCACCATGATCACCGCGCCCACCTTGGGCCAGTCGCCCTCGTTCTTGTAGTAGAAGAGGAGGTCAGCGATCCCGCCGCCGCCCACCAGGGCGATCACCGTGGACATGCGCACGTTGATGTCCCACCGGTACAGGGTGAACGCCCAATAGGCTGGCGCCACCTGGGGAAGCACCGCGTACTTGATGACCTCGATGCGGGAGCCGCCGGTGGCCACCACCGCCTCCACCGGCCCGGGGTCGATCCCCTCTACCTGTTCAGAGTACAGCTTCCCCAGGGCGGCCACGGTATGCACCGTGAGAGCGAGGGCTCCGGCCAAGGGAGACCCCCACAGCACCCATACCGCGAAGATAACCCCCCACACCATGGTGTCGATGGACCGGAAGATGTTGAAGAAACCTCGCATCGCGAAGTACACAAGCCAGCCCATCGGGTTGAACCCCATCACGTTGCGCGCCCCCAGGAAGGAGAGGGGGAAGGCCACCGCCGCCCCGAGGACGGTGGCGAGCAGGGCCATGAACAGCGTGATCACCGCCATGTCCAGGATGGAGTAGGGAAGGTTCCGGAGCTCAAATACCGGGTCG
>DQVA01000216.1 GCA_015661965.1 Candidatus Bipolaricaulota bacterium | reverse complement strand
GGGAGATCCTCCTGTGCCAGCCACTGGGCCAACGACTGGAGCCGGGGGATCACCCCCGGCAGCTCCTCCTCCAGGGACAGCCGGGGCTCAAAATGAGGCCCCCCGCTCCCCACCAGGATGTTCACCACCCGGTGGGCCATGATCCGCTGGTCCTGCGCCGTGGGGGCCATCACCGCCAGGGCGCTGTAGTAGACCGCCTCCAGCAGGCTCCCCTCCAGCCACTCCAGCTCCTCCACCAGCGGGGGGAGCCACGGGGGCGGAGTGGCGGAAACACCGGCTGCCACGAGCCCCAGCCCCGTCAGTATCGCCAACCCCCATACTCTCATCGCGTTCACCTCAAATTAGTTGTAGCCGTTCGCAGGTAGAAACGCCATCAACTCTCGGTCAACCCCGCCTGCTCGGGCGGGACCAACTTGTACCCAAATCCGGGCACGGTCACGATCATCCCCTCCGCCCCAGGCCGTACCTTGCCCAAGCGCTGCCTCACCAGGTACACGTATTGCTTCACATCCTTGGAGTTGGCGTACTGGGAATCCGGCCACACCTCCCTCAGTATCTCCCGGTCGGAGAACACCCGCCCCGGGGCGGAGGCGAGGAGGCGGAGGAGCGTGAACTGCTTGGGGGAAAGCCGTACCGGTTCCCCGAACAGGCGCACGTGTTTTTGCTCCTCGAAGATCTCGAGCGCTCCCACTTTCAGCGTGGGTTGAGCTTCGGATTCCAGGGGCGATCGCAGGCGCATGAGCACCAGGGCCAACCCAAAAAGGAGTAGGTTCGCCCCTAACCCGGCCCCGATCGCCAACAGCAGCCGGGCCCTGGCCGCCGCCGCCAGCCACGTCGCATCTAGGCCCAGCTCCACCCAGCCCCGCGGCTCTTCCTGCGGGGGGATGGGGATCCGCAGGTGCAAGTAGTGGAACCCGTTGGGTAGCGACGCCAACCCCGTTTCCCCCTCCGGTGGGGTGGGCTCGAGCTCCCCCACCCGCTCGTCCACCAACAGCTCCCCATCCCAGGACACCCGCACAAACAGGGCACTTCCCAGGAGGAGGAACCGAGCGGCGGTGCGCAGCATGTCCAGGTCGCCGCGCTCGATCCAGGCCGCCGCCGACTCGGCGAACGTCTCCGCATACGCCGTCCCCCGGGCCTGAAACTCGGAAAGCTCCCGATCGCTCCCCCGGGCGGCCAGCAGCCACACCAATAGGCCGGTGAGGAACAACAGGGCAGCAAATACAGCCACCGCCCACCGCGGCGGAGTCCGGAACCTTGCCATATCCCAAAGGTAGAGGCTGGGGCGCCGGTAGACAACCCGGTCAATGCCCCTTTGATCGGGGATTGACCGGGCTGAGGTGGTCCTGCGACCGGGGCAGGGCTTAGGGTGCGACGGTCGACCACGGGTCGGCCAAAACCAGAAGCCTTACCAAAGGAGGTAGGAGATGAAGAAGTTGACAACGGTGCTCGTAGGGGTGCTGGCACTGGCGCTCGGAAGCCTGGCCCAACCAGCTCCTGGCGGCCCTGGCCCTATGGGGTCCGGTCCGGCCACGCTGGAACAGTTGGTGGAGGTGCTTTCCCAGGAGATGGAGT
>DQVA01000203.1 GCA_015661965.1 Candidatus Bipolaricaulota bacterium | reverse complement strand
CAGATCCCAGAGATCACGGACCCATCCCCCACGGCGACCAACAAGTACTCGGGCACCTTCCCATCAAGCTGTTCCCAGATCTCATAAGCGCCGGTCTTCTTCCCCTCGGCGTTGATGGGGGAAACCCCGTCGGAGCGGTCATACCAGCCGAACCTGTCCCGCGCCTCCTCGCATAGCCGCTGGGCGTGGGAGTAGTCGCCCTCCACCGCGAACACGGTGGCCCCGAACGCAAGAAGCTGGGCGATCTTGGGGCGTGGCGTTTTCTCGGGCACGAAGATGTAGGCGGGCATCCCGGCGGCAGCACAGAACCCCGCCACCGAGCTCGCGGTGTTCCCGGTGGAGGCGCAGGTGAGGGCCGCCCGTCCCAGGTACCGAGCCGCGGCGATCACCACCGCGGTGGCCCGGTCCTTGTAGGAGGCGGTGGGGTTCAGGGAGTCGTCCTTGATCCACAGGGCAGCGAGGCCGAGCTCGGCCGCGAGCTCCGGACGTGAGTAAAGGGGGGTCCACCCGGCCCGCAGGGGTACCGAATGCTCAATCCCCACTGGTAGGAGCTCCTCGTAGCGCCATAAAGACGGCCGCCGGGTCTCGGCGAAGCTGGAAGGCGTTAGCCTGCTCGCCAACCCTCGCAGATCGTAAACCACCTCCAGCGGACCTGACACGGGGCCGCAACGGGAACAATGGTAATCAAGGGACCAAGGCTCGTATTCCCGGCCACAGCCTACGCAACGGAACGCCACCGGTTGACCCATCGGCTTCTCCTGATTCCGTCATAACTCTAGCTTACTGCAAATCACTCCGAACCGGAAGGTGGGAGAGGGACACCTTTGCCCCCCTCAAGATCATCGCCATCTCCGCCGCCGCCCGCAGGTCGAGCTCCCCGGAGAACCCCCCGGCCTCCTCCAGCTCCACCGCGGAGAAGTCGGGGGCGATCTTTATCTTAATGGCGCGTGACGCGCGGCGCGTGACCGAAAGGAGGTAGCCGTCGGGGGTCCTTTCGAGGGCGTAGAGGAGGTCGCCCTCCTTGCGGTGGATGGTGTCCCCAGCGATGTGGAAGGCGTTCCCCTCCTCGAGATAGATGTCCGGGAGGCGCAGAAAAAGCCGGGGCTTCTCCGCGGCGGGATCACCGCGGTGCACGCAGAAGGTGGCGCAGTTTCCGCACTCGTTGCAGAAGTCATCGATGTGGACGATCTGGCGCCGCTGCCCCACCCGGAAGGGCTCCCGCCGGATCACCTCCAGGCCCCCTTCCCCCACCGAGACCACCGGGACCTCCCAGGATACGGGGTCGACGAAGTAGACGAGGTTGGCGCGGTTGGGGCAGACCTCCACGCACTTGTCGCAGATCAGGGAGCATTGGAGGCACCGCCTGGCCTCCCGGCGGACGGCCTCGGGGGAGAGCTCGGGCACGACCACTTCGGAGGTTCGCCCGAGCCGGGGGCCCGGGAGCGTCGGGGAGGCCTTCCGCGCCCGGGCGCGCTTTATCTCGGCCAGGTCCGCGTCGGAGGGCTTCGGCCGGGGGATGGGCGGCAGGGAGAACGGGACCCCGAGATCCGAACAGATGGCCTCCGCGGCGCGCATGCCGTGGGAGGCCGCGCTGATTATCGACTTTATCCCCGGGGCCACGTCCCCCCCGGCGTAGACCCGGGGGACCGAGGTCCTCCCCCGCTCGTCCGTGACGATGACCCCGTCCCGGACCTCCACCGCGCTCCCCCCGAGGAACCGGAGGTCGGCCCTAAGCCCTGTGGCGAGGATCACCGCATCCACCGGCACCGTGAACTCGCTCCCCGGGATGGGCACGGGCCTGCGGCGGCCGTCGGGGCCGGGCTCTCCCAGGCGGTTCCTCACCAGCTCCAGGGCTACCGCCCGCCCCTCCTCCAGCTCGATCCGCACGGGGCTCGTGAGCTCCTCCAAGCGGACCCCCTCCTCCAGGGCCTCCTCGAGCTCGTCCGGGGAGGCGGGCATCTCGGCGCGGCTCCTGCGGTAGAAAATGGTAACCTCGCCCTCCTTGCCCACGAGGCGCATGGCCACCCGGGCGGCGTCCATGGCGGTATCCCCGCCGCCGATCACCGCCACCTTCGGCGCGTTACGCGTGGAGGGCGACGGAAGGGTGTGGGATAGATCCGGGGGATCGCCCTCCCGTACCCGGCGGAGGAACTCCAGCGCGGGGTAGACCCCTTGGGGAAGGGGGCCGCCGGGGTCGATCCCCTCCATGGGCGGCAGGGCATCCTCCTGGAGGCCCACGGCGATGAAGACCGCGTCGAAGCCCTCCCCCAGCAACCGCTCCGGGGGCTCCGTGATCGGGGAGTTCGTGCGGATCTCCACCCCCAGGGACCTTATGAACTCGATGTCGGCCTCGATCACCTCATCGGGGAGCCGGAAGGGGGGGATGAGCCACACCGTGCCCCCCGGCCGCTCCCGGGCCTCGAACACGGTGACCTCGACCCCGTTCAGTGCCAGGAAATAGGCACACGAAAGCCCGGCGGGGCCGGAGCCGATCACCGCTACTTTTTTCGCCTGTGATGCGTGATGCGTGACGCGTGACGCGTTATCGGGACGTTTCCCGAACTCGAAGGCGGCCCGTTTCAGGGCCCGGATCTCCACCGGCTGTTCGTAGTCGTTCCTGGTGCAGCGGGTGCGGCAGAGATGGGTGCACACGTGGCCCGTGATCCCGGGGAAGGGGTTGCGGGAGAGGATCACCTGAAGGGCCTTGTCGAAATCGCCCTTGGCGATCCAGTAGCAGTACTCGGGGACGTCCTGGCCCACGGCGCACCTCTCCACGCACGGAGCCACGATACAGTCGAAAAGGTCAAGCCCCGACTCCACCTTGGGAAGGCCGAACCGGAAGTACCGCTTCTTGTAACGGGGGTCCTTAAGGGACCGGAGGGCCAACTCCTCCAGGGCGGCCAGGCCCCCCCGGGCGAACTCCTCCAGGGACCCCGCCCCCGCCTCCCCCATGGCCCGCTCGATCTCCTCGATGTACTGGCGGAACTTTCCGTACCCCCCGGGTTTTAAGAGGTCTGAGCACACCGTCACCGGCAGGGCCCCGGCGCGCAGGACCTCCGCCACGTTCAGGGCGTCGATCCCGCCCACGTAGGAAACGTGGAGGTCCCCGTCGAATTCCCGGGCGAGCCTCCAGTAGAGGTTCACCGTGATGGGGAACAGGGCCCGGCCGGACATGTACATCTCCTCGCCGGGCAGCGCCCCCTTCCAGTTCTCCACCGCCAGGGTGTTGGTGAGCTTCACCCCGAAGACGAGACCGAGCTTCTCCGCGAGCCCCTTCAGGTTCCTCAGGATTTCAACAGCATCGTCCCACTGGAGGTCCTTCTCGAAGGACTCCCGCTTGAGCTTAACTTCGGTGAAACCGAGGACGTCGTGCAGGATCCGCGAGACCTCATCGTACCCGATGAGCGTGGGGTTGAGCTTGACGAAGGTGTGGAGGCGACGCTCCTCCATGAGGTAGCGGGCGATCTTCTCGATCTCGTCCGGGGGACAGCCGTGCATGGTGGAGAGGGTGACGGAATTCGTGATCCGCGCAGGGATTTCGATGTCGGCGTACTCCGGAAACTCTTCCTGGAGGACCGCCTTGATCTCGGAGAGCTCCGCGGAGGCGTCCTGAAGGCGGTCCATGAACCTGATCATGGGCGGGCTCGTTATGCCCTTATAGTCGTAGCCCACCGACATGTTGAAGATGGTGTCAAACGGCAGCTCTTCGAACCCAAGGACCCGCCGCAGGATGTGGACCAACGCCCAGGCCTTGATGTACTCCCAAGCGGACTGGTCGAGCTTCAGCTCCTGGGACCACTCCACGTTGTAGCCCTCGTCCTCCAGGTCGATGCAGGGTCGGGGGATCTCGAGCTCGTCCATGATCTGGACGGTCTTTAGCTCGACGAACCGGGCCCCGCAGAGCCAGGCGGCGACGATGTTCTGGGCGAGCTGGGTGTGGGGGCCGGCGGCCGGGCCCACCGGGGTCCCCAGCCGCTCCCCCAGGAACTCGGTCCGATAGGGGGCGTCCTCCCGGGGGCGGAAAAAGAGGGCCTCCGGCACCTCGAATATCGAGCCCCTACGTTTCAGCTCCCCCAGGGCCCACCCGAGGAGGACCCCGAAGGGCTGCGGTCGCATCACGTCCGACATCTTCCCCCCTCAGATCCTCTTCCACAGGGCCGCTGCTGCCTCCCTGGCCTTGGCCAGGATCTCCTGTTCGTCCACCACCTGAACTGCCCCCTGCGAGAGCAACACCCTTCCCGCCCCGATCACCGTGTGGGGGCAAAGCCCTTCGGAGATATTGGCAAACATGAGGTGGTAGAGCAGGTTGTCCTGGGAGAGGGGGGTGGGGGGCCGATAGGCCCATAGCACCAGATCAGCGGCGTAGCCCTCCGCCAACCTCCCCATGGGGACGCCGAAGAACCGCTCGGCCAGGGCATAGTTGTGCCGAACCAGGGCCAGGAGTTTGTCCCCGCCCAAGGCAGTGGGGCTTCCGGAGGCGTGATGTGCGAGGAGGCTGGCGGAGAGGAGCTCCCCAATCATGTCGCAGCCGAAGCCGTCGGTACCCAGACCCACCTGGATCCCCTTGTCCAGCATCTTCTCCACCTGGGCGGCGCCCACCGCGTTGTTCATGTTGGAGCGGGGGTTATGGATCACGCTGGCCGGTCGGCCCGAGAGCAGCTCCAGCTCCGCCTGTGCCAGATGAATCCCGTGGATGAGCAGGGTCCCCTCCCGCAGGATCCCGAATTTCTCCAGTCTCTCGGTCACCCGCAGGCCATACTTCTGCAGGGAGTCCACCACGTCCTCTTTCCCCTCAGCCAGGTGGATGTGAAATGGAAGCCCCAGGGAGTCGGCCGCCTCGGCGGCCTTGGCCAGGGACTCGTCGGAGAGGGTGAAGGAGGCGTGGAGGCCGAAGTGGGCCGCGGCCCGCCCCGGCTCCGTGTCCTCCCGGGCGAAGCGCACGTTCTCCTCGATCCCGAGGTCCCTCTCCTCCTCCCCCCCGCGGTCGGTGACCTCGTAGCAGAGATCGCACCGCATCCCCAGCTCGTCCGCCACCGCCCGCTTGATGAGGGAGAGGGAGCCCTCGATGGCGGCGGGGGAGGCGTGGTGGTCGAAGATGGCCGTCACCCCCCGCCGCAGGTGCCAGATCCCCCCCACCAGGGCCGAGATGTGGACGTCGTCGGGGGTGAGGGCCCGATCCAGCTTCCACCAGAGCCCTTCCAGGATCTCCCGGAAGCTCCGGGGGGCGAAGCCGGGGAGGGGCATGCCCCGGGCGAGGGTGGAGTAGAGGTGGCCGTGAGCGTTCACCAGGCCCGGGGTGAGTAATCGCCCCTCGGCATCGATGACCTCCGCGCCGGGGGGCTCCGGGGCCGGCCCGGCCCCTACCGCCTCGATCCGATCGCCCCGGACGATAACATACCCCCGCTCGTAATAAGTCCCATAAGGGTCCGCCAACCGGGCCCGTTCTATCACCAACATCAGCTTCCCTCCCAAATAGAAAAAATGGGGCCGCCCGCAGGCGGCCCCCTGATTCCCCTTACTCCTCGGGCTCTCCCGGCCAGGGGCCCACCACACCGCGGACAGCCCACTCCATGGTGATGAGGGAGTCCACGGACAGCCAGCAGCCCTCCGGCACCCTCAGGTTGCCCTTGCGGTCGTAGACCGGGCCCTGGAACGGGTCGAAGGTGATCCCTGGATCGGCCATCTGGTTGAGGCGGGTGAATACCAGGTCGTAGACGGAGATCTCCCCCAAAGTCGGATGATCGAGGGTCACCGCTTTGAGATCGTCCTCGAAGCCGGGGTTGATGACCATCCCCGGCTTGGCCCCCACCTCCACCGCTCCCTGTGATAGGAGCCACCAATAATCCACGTGCTGGAGGTTCCCAGGGGTATAGACGCCCTCGTGGATCTTGGTCAGGAAGTCCCGATATATCGCGTCCCAGTGCACAATCTGGCCTGACACCACGTAGTCCGGGGCGAAGTCGTACATGGGCGAGTAGTGGCCGAAAGACAGAAGGCCGTTCTCCGCCGCCACCTGCACCACGGTGGGGGAGTCCTCGGTGAAGGCGAACACGTCACAGCCCTCGGCGATTAGGGCCTCCGCCGCCTCCTTCGCCGCCGCCGGGTTGAACCACTCATAGATCCACCTGACGTGTACCTCAGCGTCGGGATTGACCTCCCGAATCCCAATCGTGAATGCGTTGATGTGGCGTTTCAGCTCCGGAATGGGGAACGCCGCTACGTAGCCGATCTTGCCGGTCTTGGTGAGGGCACCGGCCATAAGCCCGTTCAAGTAGTACACCTGGTAGAAGTCTGCCATGTAGGACATGGAGTTGGGGGCGCGTTTGAACCCGGAGCAATGGGCGAAGATCACGTCTGGGTAGCGGGCCGCGGCCTCGATCGTCTCGTCCATGAACCCGAAGCTAGTGGTGAAGATGACGTTGCATCCCTGGGCCACCAGCTGATCGATGAACGTGCCCGCCTCGCCCTCGCGCACCGATTCCACATACACCGTCTCCAACCAGTCGAATTCCTCGTCCACGATCCGCCGGGCCTCGTCATGGGCGAAGGTCCAGCCGTAATCGCCGATGGGGCCCACGTAAATGAACCCAGCTTTGATTTCGCCCGCAGCTAATGACATAACGCTGATGGAGACTACCGTTAACACGAGCGTGTAGCTGATTATTTTTAAATTCATTGATGAACACCTCCTTGTGAATGGTACTAGCCCCGGGGGCAATTTCTGCCCCCGGGGCTAGACGTTATTAGTCCCGAAGCCCGGGCCAAGCCCCAACGATTCCGGGCACGGCCCATTCCATCCTGAAGAAGAGCTCTTCGTAGTCAGCGCGAGTGCCTTCTGGGATCTGAAGATTTCCATCGCGGTCATAAATAGGCCCTTGGAAGGGATCGAACACCATTTGAGGGTCTTTCATCTGAGCAAGGCGTGCCATTACGAGATCATACACAGAGAGCCGACCTAGAATGGGGTCGTCTACAAACACCGAACGCAACGCGTCCTCAAAAACAGGGTTTACCATCTCTCCCGGGCCAGCTTCCAGTTGAGCAGACCCATCCCCCACGAGGCCCCAATAGAAGACATTTTCCAGCTCACCCGGTCTGTAAGCCCCCGCATATACCTTTGCAAGAAAGTCGATGTATATCCTTTCCCAGTGAACCACTTTGCTGGTTACGACATGCTCCGGAGCGAACTCATACATATTCCAGTAGTGGCCGAAACTGGGGAGCCCGTGTTCGGCGGCGACTTGGACCACTGTGGGGGAATCCTCCACATAGAACAAGACATCGCATCCCTTAGCAATTAGCGCCTCCGCTGCTTCTTTGGCTGCAGCTGGGTTATACCACTCGTAAATCCAGGTGACATGAAGTTCT